>JAQBZZ010000033.1 GCA_027622595.1 Chloroflexota bacterium | reverse complement strand
ATGCTAGAATACGCTTAACTGGACTGATCTAGCCTAATCTGGAAAGAACAACGATGATTTCCCCCAAAAGAGTCGGCGTAACGCGGTGCGGCCCATTGGAGCTTGTGTGGGGTAAACGAACCTATGTGATGGGGATTGTAAACGTGACCCCCGACTCCTTCTCCGGCGATGGCCTTAACTACGATGTGCCAGCCGTCCTGGAGCAGGCCCTCCGGTTTCAGGCGGAAGGGGCGGACATCATCGACGTGGGAGGTGAGTCCACCCGCCCCGGCTCAAAGCCGGTGGACGCCGATGAGGAGAAACGGCGGATCATCCCTGCGATACAATTGCTGGCCTCACGGCTCGACATCCCCATCAGCGTGGACACGTACAAGTACGAGGTGGCCCGGGAGGCCCTGGCCGCGGGTGCCGCCATGGTCAACGATGTCTGGGGCCTGAAACAGGACCCGGCCCTTGCCACCCTTGTAGCCCGTGAGGGGGTTCCAATTATCCTGATGCACAGCCAGCAGGGCACCAGCTACACGGACCTTGTCCCAAAGGTACTGGCGAGCTTGCAGGCCAGCCTTGACCGGGCGCTGGAGGCCGGCGTCTCCCCTGACAACGTGATTATTGACCCCGGCTTGGGGTTCGGCAAGACGCCCGAGCACAACCTGGAGATTCTGCGCAGGCTACGGGAGTTCAAGGCGCTTGACCTGCCTATTATGGTGGGGACGTCCCGCAAATCGACCATCGGGCTCGTCCTTGACCTGCCGGTCGAGGAGAGGTTGGAGGGCACGGCGGCCACGGTAGCACTGGCCATTGCCAACGGGGCCGATATAGTGCGTGTTCACGATGTGAAGGCCATGACGCGGGTGGCCCGCATGAGCGATGCCATCGTAAGGGGCTGGACAGCAGCAGCAGGGTAAACCCTGCACTTGTAAGTGCATACGCGTCATTGTATACGCTGTTATCTACTTACATTCGATAGGGTTCTCAAACGCAAAGGACTGGCTGGTAATATCTTGAACATAGTCACGGCGTATCTGAGTCTTGGTTCCAACCTTGGAGACCGGGAGGACAACCTCCGAAAAGTTCTCTCCCTGCTCCGCCGGGAGATGTCCTTGACCGCCGTATCCTCGGTCTACGAAACGGAGCCTTGGGGATACACCTCCCAACCAGCCTTCCTCAACATGGCCTGCGCCGTGGAGACCGGCCTCAGTCCGAGAGAGCTGCTGGAATTGGCCTGGAGAATGGAAGGTGAACTGGGACGGGTTCCCTCATTTCATTATGGCCCCAGGACAATGGACGTGGATATTTTGCTGTACGGCGATGAGATCATTGAGACGCCCGAACTCCAGATACCTCATCCGCACTTTTCAGACAGGGCATTCGTTCTGGTTCCGCTGGCTGAAATCGCTCCAGGCCTTGTTCATCCCGTGCTTGGGAAGTCCATGTCGGAACTGCTTGAAGAAGTACCCGGGAAGGAAAAAGACGGAGTGGTGATGCTGGGGCAGGTTTCTCTCTAAGAGGACAGCCACAGCTTGTAGAGGAACTGCCGAGACGTTTCTTGAGTAGAGGCTCTAGTATGGTGTCCTTGTAATACCTCTATAGATTGTCATTGCGAGGAGTCCTGATAAATCGGGACGACCCGTTCGCTTTGGCTCAGGGTAAACTCCGCAATCTGGCTGCGGGGTACACCACTCCTCCAGATTGCTTCGGCCCTCCCTCGTCGGGCCTCGCAATGACATTTGCTGCACACTTTGGGGACACAACACTAGGTGCGCAGGCTGGGTGGAAGGAGGTTGGGGATGGAGTCCTCTATCGGGTAGTCCTCCTTGCAACTCTCGCAATGCAGTGTCCCGCGCACGACCTCCATGCCGCTCTCCTCCTCCGCTGCTAGCGTCAGGGGTTGTTTGCACATGGGGCAAGCCAGTATATCCATCAGGTCTTTTTTCATAAGTCACTCTCGGTGTTATTTAGCTACGCTGAAGTCTATATTGCCTCTCGACTATCTACCTGTCAATCCCTCTTGATAGATGAATGCCAGCAGGTCGGAGAGGAAGAACACGGCTATCCCAAGGATGACAGTCAGGTTAATGCCGGACATGAGTCTCATAGCCTTTGTGAAAACCCCTCGCTGAGGAACCATCGTCACCGACGGTTGCGCCTGGGCAGACCTCCTTTGCTGCCACCGGCGGCGAGCAATGGCAAACATCCACAGGGCCAGCCCTATCTTTACGCTGATGGTTATGAGATACACAGATGGAGTGGAGGCAGAGGTTATCCGGTCGAAAAGCATTATCGTCCCTGTGACAATAAGCACGGCGATGCAGGTATCCACCAGGCCGCGGAACTGTGTCAGCGCCTCCGGCCCCAGCATCGCCCCCTGCTCAGGGGCATTACGTTGCTGAGGTCGAATGACCAGCACATAGAACAGGCTCCCCCCCACCCATGTCACAGCCGCCAGCGCGTGGAACCAGCGTATCAGAAGGAGGAAGCCATCGCTAAGAGTCACGTCAGTTCATACTCCTCTACTCGAATTGTAGGCAGTTTAGCACCTTTCACATGATGTTTGCCCCGCTATTTGAAGCCTTTGTCCGCGGGCTTCGGTCCTTCGGTAAGTTCGGGCGGTAAGTTCGGGCGGTAAGTTCAGGGGGGCGTGCCCTGCCCGCCCCCCTGAACTGCTGTTGCACTGGCCTGACGAGCGGGACTTCTCCTCTGCTCGTGCTGAGCGTGTCGAAGCATACAGGCGAGAACGTGGACGGTGGCATCAATTCCGTATTCTAAGAAACTCTTTCGAAAAAGACGCCAGACGTGTTTGACTACCCACTATGCATATGGTATATTTCCTAGGAGTTTATCTAAGATTTCAGATGGGAGAAGCCCGTACCAAAAGAATATCGAATAAATCAGCGGATTAGGGTGCCGGAAGTCTTGGTCATAGATGACCTTGGCGAACAGTTGGGCAACATGCCCACTTTTGAAGCCATCCAGCTTGCTCAAGAACGCGGGTTGGATCTGGTAGAGGTGGCGCCCGCGGCACAACCGCCGGTGTGCAGGCTGATGGACTACGGAAAGTTCCGCTACCTCCAGACCAAGAAAGAAAAAGAGGGACGCAAGACACAAAAGACTGACCTCCTGCGGGAGGTCAGGTTCCGCCCACGCATCGGTGACCACGATCTGGAAGCCAAGAGGCGCCTGGTGAAGAAACTGCTTGACGAGGGTTCCAAAGTCAAATTGACGGTGATGTTCAGAGGCAGGGAGATAACCCACCAGGACATAGGCGTGGACCTGCTACGCAAGACGGCGGAAGCCTTTAAAGATGAGGCTAAACTTGAGAAGGCCCCCACCATGGAGGGGCGAAGATTGAGTATAATAATAGCCCCAATGCTCCAGCGGCCCAAGACTGAAAAAGAACCCGAGTCCGAGGCGGTAATAAATGCCTAAGCTAAAAAGCCATAAGGGAGCCAAGTCCCGCTTCCACATAACAGGAACTGGCAAGATACTGCGAATGAAGGCTCACAGGAGCCACCTCCGCCGCAAGAAGCCTGCCAGGGTACACCGTCTGTTTCACCAGAAGCATGAGGTGAGCCCTGCGGACTTGAATAGAATCCATCGACTGCTGCCGTACCTTTAACCTACCGGAGTTGTTAACGTGCCAAGAGTAAAACGCGGGGTGACCACAGGCCACCGCCACAAGAGACTGCTTCAGATGACCAAGGGCCATCGAAGGGGACGACACAGTCTCTTTAGACAGGCCAAAGAGTCCCTGCTAAAGGCCTTAAGCCACGCCTACAACCATCGCCGTGAGCGCAAGGGCGACATGAGGCGTCTCTGGATCATGCGGATCAACGCCGCGGCCCGTTCGCATGGCATGTCCTACAGTCAACTCGTGTACGGCCTCAGCCAGGCGAAGGTGGCAGTAGACCGCAAGATAATGGCAGACCTCGCGGTGAGAGACGACGAAGCATTTGCGCAGTTGGTGGCTATAGCCAAGGAATACGCAACACCCGAAGCCGTTTCGGCCTAGCTGCCTGTTCACAGGATAGCTAGCGCGACTCCTGCCGTTTGTCCCATCTGGCCCAAGTTGCAACTCTGTCTGTAGCTATACCCCTCCGACATCTCCCCATCGCAACATGCCATTGAACTCGTGGATTCCCTCTGTTCATAGCGCACACACGACTCTCCACGGTCATTGAGAGCGCCTCTACCGTGGTGTAAGCTGTTCACAGGAGATGCGTGTGCGGATTCTCAAAGCGGCGTCCAGGTTTGCTTTCGTGGTCGTGGTATCGCTTGTGCTGCTCACCAGCAGGGGCACACTAAACCTGAGTCCCATAGAAAACCTGGCCAGCGCGCACCTGTACTCCCTGGTGCAGTGGGAGTCAGAGAACTTCCTCGACAAATGGCTGTACAGGGCCAGGCTCCTTCTCCCCGGTAACTCCCTCGATGAACAGGCCAAGGTGGCCTTAGTCCTGGACTATTTTCAATTGGGCGAGCGTGAGATGGAACTGGAGAGGGCCATCCAGGACACCAGGAACTCGTCCCAGGCTGACGAAAGCAGTCCTCTTGATGCCCTTGAAGCCGAGTTGGAGGAAGTGGGAAAAACCCGAGGCAGGATGAGGAACAGGGTGGAGGAGATAATGGAGGGGGAGATAGACTCCATCATCAACGCTGAAGGGCTTACCGTCGGAGGGCCGGTAAAAGTCCTGGGAATTCACTTCCCCCCGGTCGACTTCCGCCTGGAGCAGTCTCCACGAGTGCTGGTGGTATCTCCAAGGGACCGCATCGAGATGGTCGATGGAATATTACTCGTACCAGGCATCACTGTAGACGAGATGGAGGCCCTGGAGGAACGGGTGCTTAAAGAGCAGGACATGTCTGTCCTGGTGCAAGCCACGGGAGGGGTCGCCACATATCCCGCGGTCGTCTCCCCGGACTCCTCGCTGAGGGGCATATTCATAACCACGGCTCACGAATGGCTGCACCACTACCTCTTTTTCCAATCTCTTGGCCGCACCTACGGGAAAAACTCCGATATGACATCGCTCAACGAGACACTGGCCACCATCTTCGGCAGGGAGATTGGAGAGCTGGCATACAGCAGGTTCGAAGCAATCCCGGTGGTGTATATACCGCCGCAGCCGGGTGAAAGTCCTGCTGCGGTGGAGCACGAGTTCGATTTCAGGGTGGAGATGCGCACGACTCGCGTGAGAGCTGAGGAGCTACTCGGAGAAGGGAAGATAGAGGAGGCGGAGCAGTACATGGACGAAAGAAGACAGTTTCTTGCGGACAACGGCTACTATATCCGCAAGCTGAACCAGGCCTACTTTGCCTTCCACGGCACGTATGCCGACAGCCCTGCATCCATAAGCCCCATCTTTGAGCAGCTGAGCACTCTGAGGGATGCCAGCCATTCCCTTGGCGACTTTGTGCGGCAGGTGGCCGGCGTCTCCACCTACGACGAGTTCCTGAAGCTGCTTGAGAAGGAGACGGCAGGCCTCGGCAGGGCAAGCCCTGCACCCATAAGCAGGTAGCATTCACCATAACCCAGAGTAAAAGAATCCTGTACCACTAGCGAGAATATCCAAGCATCTGGCATAATTGCTGAACGTTTTTTGAATAACACCCGGTGGTATCTGCCCCTGTGTAGATTCCCCATGGATCACCAGATAATCTGAACACTTTGGAGGTGATGGTGTCCTCAACTGACATTGTCCTGGTAAGGAACCTATTGAAGGTGTACAAGGGAGGCACTCGCGCTGTCGACGGAATCGACTTTGCGGTGCAGCCGGGAGAGTTCTTCGGGTTGCTGGGGCCGAACGGAGCGGGAAAGACCACCACTATTAAAATCCTCTCCACGCTCTTGAAGAAGACCTCCGGCGAGGTCAGGGTAGCTGGGTACGACATAGACCGTGACCCTCTATCGGTCCGCAAGAGTATCGGCTTTGCCATGCAGTCGGTGGGTCTCGACGACCTTTCAACCGGACGGGACTTCCTGATGCTGCAAGGTCTGCTATACGGGTTGTCCGCCGCCGAAGCGCGCAGCCGGGTGGAGGAACTCCTTGATTTGGTCGGCCTTGCTTCTGTTGCCAAACGCAAGGTGGGGACCTACTCGGGAGGTATGCGCCGTCGGATTGACCTGGTGGCCGCCCTGATCCACAGGCCTCCGCTGCTTCTCCTTGACGAACCCACCACCGGCCTCGACCCTCAGAGCCGCCTAGCCATCTGGGACTATCTGGCCCATCTGAACGAGCAGGGCGTCACCATTCTGCTGACCACACAGATGATGGAAGAGGCCGACCGCCTTTGCAGGCGCATCGCCATAATCGACCGTGGACTGATAGTCGCCGAGGGCTCGCCGGACGCTCTGAAGGCCGACATAGGCGGTGACGTGATTCACGTGACAGTTGCCTCGAAAGATGAAGCTCTGACGGATGGGATGTTGGAAAAGGCCCGTTCACTTGTCGGCAGCCGAAGTTACGTCAGAGAAGCGACGATCTCTGGCGATGGTCTAACTCTCAAAACCGCAGATAGCTCCGCCGCGGTGCCCGACCTGATACGGGTGCTTGATGAGAACCAGATTTCGGCCACAAGCATATCCGTCGACAGTCCTACACTGGACGATGTGTTTCTGCTGCATACCGGACGCAGTATACGGGCGGAGGAGACCTCCGGCGGTGAGTCTGACCTGGCAGTAAGATCGATGCTCGGCCTTGGAAGGAGAGAGTAGATGGCTATTGTCAGACAGACGTACTACATCTATCTACGGAATCTCAGGACATGGCTATCTCAACCGATGGCCGTAATTAGCCCAATCCTGTCCGCCGCTCTGATGTTCCTGATATTTGGCGCTCCACTCGGTGGAATAACGCAAATCCAGGGCTTCCCCACCGACGACTACAACGCATTTCTAACGGCCATGATACTGGTTATGACCATGACCTTCAGCGGAAGCGACATGGCTATGGTGGTCCTGACAGATATACTGTCTGGTTACTTCGACAAGCTGCTTTTAGCTCCCATCAATCGTTTTTCCATCTTATTCGGCACTCTGCTGGTCGCAGGCACAAGAGCGCTTGGGCAGGTACTGGTGATACTTGCCATCGCCATGCTGTTCGGCGTGTCCTTCAAAACCGGCCTGTTGGGTATAGTAACGGTGATCCTGACGGCCACGATCTTCGGAATGGGCACTGCATGTATAGGAATCATCATCGCTATCAAGACAAAGAGCACTCAGGTTACGATGAACTCCTGGCTCCTTTTCATGCCTCTTGCCTTCATAACCTCCGCCTTCATGCCAAAAGAGCTTCTGTCGGGATGGTTCAAGGTGGCCGTGACCATAAACCCGGTGGACTACGTCCTTGTCGGAGTACGGACCATCATCATTCAGGGATGGGAGTGGGAGTCAATCCTTCCAGGTCTCTGGGCGCTCACGGCAATGACGACTATTCTGTTGATCACTGCCACGTGGGTCTATCGACGGGCCACTGCTTGAATGTCAAATCTCATGGGAGGCAAAGCAAGCTATCCCCGTCTCCCCTTTCTTGTAGCCCTTAAACGCCCTGTGATATGATGGCAAGGAGTCCTATTTCGTCTGATGCCGTGGAGGAAAGCCAGCTTGGCATACGTACCCTCCCAAAGAATCGATGTGCAAATCTTCCCGGCCTTCGCCAACAGGCTATCCAAGGCTTGGCTGCGCAAAGTGGCCGGACAAGCCCTCGACAACCAGGGCGAGGGAAAGGCCCTTAACGTCAGCCTTGTCATAGCCGATGATGAAACGGTCCACAGTCTCAATCGTGAGTACCGCGACCTGGACGAGACCACCGACGTCCTTGCCTTCCCTCTCTGGGAATCCAGGGAGAACCAAGAGCCGGGTGCCGATGGTTTTGTTCTGCCCGCAGAGGAAACAATACCCACGGGAGAAATTGTGATTTCGTACCCTCAGGCAGCCCGCCAGGCCAGAGAGGGAAAGAAACTCCTCAGATCGGAGATTGCCCTGCTGATAGTCCACGGAGTCCTGCATCTCCTTGGATACGACCATGCAGATGCCCAGCAAGAGAGCCATATGTGGGCCAGACAGGACGAGATACTGGCAAGAGTCCCTCTCAGATAGGAGAGCGTTAAGAGTTGCCTCAGGTATTCTATCGCAAGTGGCGTCCCCAATTACTGGCGGACGTCGTGGGTCAGGACCACGTGACCAGGACGCTCAGGCAGGGCGTGATCCAGGGGAGAATAGCCCATGCCTACCTATTTTGCGGGCCACGGGGCACGGGCAAGACCAGCACCGCCCGCATCCTTGCCAAAGCAATCAACTGCCTCAATCCCTCGGAGGGAGAGCCGTGCAACCAGTGTCATATCTGCGAAGCGGTCAACGAGGGTAGGGCACTTGACCTGGTGGAGATAGACGCCGCCAGCCAGCGACGCATAGACGATATACGGAACCTGAGGGAGAAGATACACTTCACCCCCGCCGAGGCCGCCTACAAGGTGTACATCGTGGATGAGGTGCACATGCTGACCTCTGAAGCATTCAACGCACTGCTCAAGACGCTGGAGGAGCCTCCCTCTCACGCCATCTTCATACTGGCCACCACCGAGGCCCACAACGTCCCCGCCACGGTAGTCTCCCGGTGCCAGCGGTTCGACTTCCACCGCATATCACAGGAACATATCGAAGCGCGCCTGGCCCAGCTATGTGACGGCGAGGGGATTGAGACCGAGCCTCAGGTGCTGAAGGCCCTTGCCCGCAACGCCTCCGGCAGCCTGCGTGACGCCGAAAACCTACTTGAGCAACTGGTGGTCTCCTACGACTCCAATATCACCCTGGCCAACGTGAGGGAGATGCTGGGACTTGGAGACGATGAGATGGCCCTTGCGCTGGTGGGCCACATCCTCAAAGGGGAAACTCAGGGTGGTCTGAGGATTATCAATACCGTGGCTGACCAGGGGTTGGACCTGGGCCGTTTCCACCGGCAGGTCGTTGACCACCTGCGAAGCGTTTTGCTCATAAGCGCGGGCGTGGCGGAGACCCTGGAACACTCCCCCGAAGCCCTTGATACCATGAAAGCGATGGCCGAGGCCTCCACCATGCCGCACATCCTCAAGGCGGTGCGGGTGTTCGAGCAGGCCTCTCCAAGGCAGGACGGCCCATCCACCCTCTCGATGGAGCTGGCGCTGGTGGAATCCTCCCTGGATAGCGAGGCAACCCAGACGACCTCGGCTGCACCAGCGAGTCCGGCTTCACGTACAGAGCCGTCTCTGCCAAGTGAGAAGGCTCAGGCGACTGAGAAACCGCGGGCAAGTGGGAAAGCTCAGGAGACGTCCAGCAGACCGAGGGTTGAGACACCGGCCCTGACAGAGACACCCGCGCTCAGCAAGGAAATCCAGGAATCACCCGTGGAAACGGAATCTCCCACACCACCTGTACTGAAACCAGAGCCTATCCCTTCGCCTGTCGCGATGGCCTCTTCTTCAGATGTGGAAGAAGTGAACCCACAGGAAAATGGGACTCATCCTGAGCAAGAGCCGCCGGAGTTGCCAGAGTTCTTGGATGGGAGCTTGCCAGAAGCCCAGTGGGATGCGCTTCGCAAAGCCACAAAAGGCCTGAAACCCAACAAGTTCAACATAGCCGCACTTCTCCTTGACTGCGTGAAAAGGTACACAGAAGATGATACCCTGGTGCTGGTGTTCAAGACACGCCCCAACATGGAGCGTTTGCAGGGAGAGATGGAGAACCCCGATACCCGCAGGCTCATTGAGGAGACCGTCGCACAGGTCACTGGCACACCCTACACCCTTCGTCTGAGTCTTACAGACCAGGGAAGCTCTGCTGGAAATGTTCCAAGAGGACACCTGGTACGGGCAGCCCGGGCCATGGGCGCACACATCGTCAGAGAAATCGAATCGGAGGAGAAGCCCCATGAATAAGAACATGCTACGCCAAGCCCAGCAGCTTCAGGCCCGACTGGCCAAGGCTCAGGAAGAGCTGGAGAGTGCCGAGGTGGAAGGCACCGCAGGGGGAGGAGTGGTGAAGGTCGTTGTCACAGGCAAGATGAAGGTGCAGTCCGTCGAGATATCCCCGGAGGCCGTGAACCCCGAGGACGTGGAGATGCTCCAAGACCTTGTCATGGCAGCCACCAACGAAGCCCTGGACAAGGCACAGGAGATGGCGCAGACCAGTCTCGGCGCCATAACCGGCGGCATGAAAATACCGGGGCTGATGTAACCTTGCACCAAGGCCTATTCAGTCTATGAACTACGAGTTTCTCCCATCGGTGGCGGCACCCCTTGCCCGTGTGATCCAGGAGTTCCACAAGCTCCCCGGCATCGGCCCAAAGAGTGCCCAACGGCTTGCCTATTACCTGATACGGATGCCTGCGGAGGAGGCCCAGTCCCTTGCCGAGGCCATTCTGGCGGTAAAAGAGCGCGTCACATTCTGCAACATCTGTCAGAACATCACCGAGAACAGCCCGTGCTACCTCTGCTCCCACGAGAGCCGGGACAGGTCACGTATTTGCGTGGTCGAGGAGCCGATGGACGTCCTGTCCCTGGAGCGGACGCAGGCATACAAGGGGTTGTACCACGTGCTCCACGGCGTCATATCACCGGCCAGCGGGATCGGGCCTGAGAATCTGAAGATCCGCGAACTGCTGGAACGTCTGAAGGGCAACGACGTTCAAGAGATAATCCTCGCCACCAACCCCAGCCTGGAGGGCGAAAGCACAGCCATGTACGTCCACCGTCTGCTCTCACCCCTTGTCTCCCACATCACGCGTCTGGCCCGCGGACTCCCGGTTGGCAGCGACCTTGAGTATGCCGATGAGGTGACCCTGAGCCGTGCGCTGGAGGGTCGACAGGAGGTATAGCCTCGATTCAGCTCATGACAACTCCACCGAAGATATATAAGACCGAGGCTATCGTCCTCAAACACTTCGCCATTGGAGAGGCGGACTACCTGCTGACCATGTATACCCCCAACGGGGGCAAGCTCAGGGCGGTTGCCAAGGGTGCGCGGCGGGTCAAGAGCAAGCTGGGGGGACACCTGGAACCCCTCATGCGTACCTCAGTCCTCATGACAAGGGGACAGAACCTTGACAACATAAACCAGGCAGAGGTGATGGAGGGGTTCCGCGTCGTGAGGGAGGATTTGGACAGGTTGTCCCGGGCACTGTACATATCGGAGTTGGTGGACGCAATCACCCCGGACGAACAGCCCAACTATCCCATTTATCGCCTTCTGTTCGAGGCCATGCGCTCCCTGAACGAGAACGCCGCACCTTCGCTGATGCCCTACTTCCAGCTTCGCCTGCTGGACTACAGCGGCTTCATGCCGGAGCTGTACAAGTGCGTTGAGTGCGGCTCAACCCTTGCACCGGGGCATCACCGCTTCACCCCGGACCGGGGAGGAAGCCTCTGCGACTCCTGCCATCCGCTCAACGTGTCCGTGCTCCCGCTCTCCCTGGACACTCTCAAGGTGCTACGCTTCCTTCAGAGGGAGACGTACGCTAATATAGAGAGGCTCCATCTGGAGCAAGGCACGCTGTTGGAGTTGGAGCGACTCATGGAAGCCCTGCTTCGACACGTCCTTGACCGCGAAGTTAAGGCAACCCGGTTTCTAAACCAGGTTGCACAGGGCAGGACGTCGGATGGGATTTCTACGTTAACTGCTTCCAATACGAAAGGGTAAAGAACATGCCGGAAGAGTTGGGAGAAGGACTTTCCCTTGCCGCAACGGGCATGGGTATGGTATTCCTTACCCTGGTTATCTTCCTGCTGATACTGCTCGCCCTCCGGACCCTCTTCCCCGGCGAAGAAACCACCGAGACTATCGAGAATGATGAGGCTACTGTGTCAGGATTTATAGAAGAATCGCAGCAGGCCAGCATCGAGCCTGCTCCTGCAATCCAACGGCAGCCATCGACGACTTCCGTTGCCCCACCAGCCGGCAGCATACCCGGAGCGAAGATAGCGGCGATGGCCGTGGCGATGTACCTGGCCATGGAGCAGGAAGAGGGTGCTGCAAGCACCCTCGTAGCAACCACTGCCGGGGGGCCACCCCAGAGTATCAGTACTTGGGGTATCCAGGGCAGGACGGCTCTCTGGCAGAGCCAGGGGGGCCGACCGCAGGCATACGACCAGAAGGGCCACAGCGCATATCCCAAAGGGACGGGGGCGGGGAGTAGGTAATGTCTACCGAGTTGTTGGGGGCTTTTCCAGACATTACTCTTGGCGGCACCGCCATGATTGCTGTTGCGCTTGGCATGATATATCTAGGGGTGGCAAGGAAGTATGAGCCGCTGCTCCTCCTGCCGATAGGACTGGGTGTCCTGCTGGCCAATCTCCCATCTACAGGAATCGCCGACGACGATGGTTTCCTGGGAATGCTCCGCACAGCCGGACTTGATAACGAGCTGTTTCCTCTGCTGATGTTCCTTGGAGTGGGTGCCCTCACGGACTTCACTCCGATGATCCAGAACCCGTTCACGGTGCTGTTGGGGGCAGCGGCCCAGTTTGGAATCTTCGCCGCGCTCATAGCAGCCCTCTTCCTTGGATGGGACATCAATAACGCGGGGGCCATCGGCATCATAGGTTCCGCAGACGGCCCAACCACCATCTTCGTGTCAACGCAACTGGCCGATAAGGACCTGTGGGGGCCGATTGCTGTGGCCGCCTACTCCTACATGGCAATGGTGCCCATCATCCAGCCTCCCATAATGCGACTGTTGACCACCAAGAAGGAAAGGCTCGTCAAGATGCCCTATCCCTCCCGTGCGGCTTCCTATAAGGCCAGGGTACTCTTCCCGATAATAGTCATCATCCTGGCCAGCCTCATAGCTCCCAAAGCCGCACCGCTGGTTGGCATGCTCATGTTTGGCAACCTCTTGAGAGAGGTTGGGGTCGTTGACCGCCTTGCCAAGGCTTCGCAAAACGAGCTTATAAATATCACAACCATATTCCTGGGCCTGACCGTTGGTTCGACCATGACCGCCGATAGTTTCCTTGAGGCCCGCACCCTTGGCATATTTGCGCTTGGACTCTTTGCATTTGCCATTGCCACCGTCGCGGGAGTCCTCTTTGGAAAGGTCATGTACTATGCCTCAAGGGGTAAGATAAACCCCCTAATAGGCGCGGCCGGAGTGTCGGCGGTGCCCATGGCCGCCAGAGTCGCCCACAAGATGGGCCAGGAGGAAGACCCTGATAACTGGCTGATAATGCACGCCATGGGGCCAAACGTGGCAGGTGTGCTTGGCTCTGCCATCGCAGGAGGGATGATCCTGGGAACCCTCCTGTAGGTCCACCTGCTCACTGCAATACCTCCACTGAATTAGGCTGCCAATCTGTGGCTACTGATAGGTCTTACCGATGAAGTTCGCCGAACTGTACAACACTGGACGCACGGCCATCTCCTTTGAGCTGTTTCCTCCAAGGACAGAGAGGACGCTGGCAGAGCTGGAAGAACGGCTGCCAAGGCTCATTGCTCTGAACCCATCCCTCGTGACCGTTACCTACGGAGCACTTGGCAGCACTCAGGGGCGCACCCTGGAGATTGCTTCCAGGATAAAGAACGAATACGGCATTGAGACTGCTCACCACCTCACCTGCGTTGGGTCGAGCCGCGAGGAAATCAGCCGCATACTGGATGAGATTCAAGAACACAACATCGAGAACATCGTGGCACTTCGCGGTGATCCTCCGAGGGGAGAGACGGAGTTCACGCCGCCCAGGAACGGCTACAGCCACGGCAACCAGTTGGTGGAGCACATCAGCCGTCACGGCGGGTTTGGCATCGCCGTGGCCGGCTATCCAGAGAAGCACATAGAGGCCCCAGACCTTGAGACCGACCTGTGGAACCTCAAACGAAAGGTGGATAGAGGGGCTGACGTGGTTATAACCCAGCTATATTACGACAACCGCAGCTTCTACGACTTCGTGGAGCGGTGCCGGGCCATTGGCATTCATCAGCCCATCATCCCCGGGCTTATGCCGATTTTGAATGTGGAGCAGATCAAGCGCATTACCAGCATGTGCGGGGCCACCATCCCCGTGGAACTCCTCCGTCAGTTGGAGGATTCAGGAGACGACGCGGAGCGGGTCCATGAAATCGGCATAACGCATACAGCAAACCAGGCACTGGACCTGTTGCAGCACGGAGTTCCTGGCATTCACTTTTACGTGCTGAACCGCCATTTCCACATAGCTGAGATTATGGAGCGCATCAAGCCAGCCCTGAAGTGAGAATCGGATTCATGATGCTGGCAGAGCAGTGGCCTTGTGCCCGCTTCTGCCGCTGCTCACCGACAGAGCGTTTACCAGACCTACGAAAGACACTACGGCATCTGCCGTCGCGGCAGCCGCACCGATAGACCGCACGTAGACCACAGCGCTCCCTCGATACGCAACAATGCCACCCGCAACCAACGCAGGGCCGAGCACCAGTAGAAGGAAGTTATCCATCTCAGACCTCCCGGTTGATCCCGTCTACACATAAAGACGGGGAAGAGCCAGGAAAAGTTCCACATTTTCCCTATGCATCCGTCAGTGCGGATGTCTCAGCAAAGGGAGCCGTGATTCTTGAAAAGTTCTTAGTCCAACTTGGAAAGGTCTACAAGCCTGATTTCCCGTTTGCCGGGAGATAGCTCAAGTACGCCCACCGTGCCGGGCATCACCCTCTGATTGGGCCACGTGGCGCTTCCAGGGTTGATGAAAAGTATGCCGTCATGCTCCTCAATGAGGCTGATGTGGGAGAAGCCATAGACAACTATGTCCACAGGCACCCCAAAGATCTCCTTCACCGCATCTGACAGAGAGGCGTCGGCTGGAAACTTAGCGTCGATGACTCCGGGAAGGACCTCAAGTGCTATCATATGGGGAATCGATAACTCCTGTACAAGGCCGATGGTAAAGCCCTCAGCCTCCACCACCCGGCGGTTCTCCTCGACCCTGGAGTCCCCTGTGAACTGACGCTCGGCACCCGTCTCCACAGCCTTCACCGGCGCTATCTCCTCAAGGTAGTCCAGGCAGGATGGAACAAGGATGTCCCCGGCATGGAGAATGAGGTCTACCCCCTCAAAAGCAACCTTCACCTTGGGCGAGAGTTCTGCCGATGGGACCTGGGTGTCTGCGATGAGACCGATTTTCATAGAGGATGTCCTTTCTGCGTCTGTTGAGATGGATGCCCAATGTACGCCTATGCCAGCATTGGACTATCGGATTATTGGACTAACGGGATTGTAGTGTCATACCATAACCCCGTCAACCGAACATTATGTAATACCTCCCAAAGGCTGGCTAGATTGACGTTTCAATAGAGCAGGCTTACTACGACTTTGCCAATCTGAAGTTTTGGATGTGATAATATGGTAAGAGGACAAGGAAATGGGCGCGGTGGGCGTCCACAGACCGCTAGTGTAGTGTTACCGTTATGTCTTTACAATGCACTCGGCGTATGCTACGATTGG
>JAQBZZ010000032.1 GCA_027622595.1 Chloroflexota bacterium | reverse complement strand
TTACGTCGTGGACGTCTGCACATCTCTTGCTCCTTCTTTTGATGGCACCATTATGCCACCTTCAGGCAGCGATTCCACTTATCCCCACTGTCCAGTTTCCCTGAGCCACCTCTGTGTATTAGTTCCAGGAATCTATATTTAGTTGTATTGATTTGTTGCTCTGCGGGCATGGTTAGTAGGGTGGTTATGACCGGTTCCCCAACCTTGACACCTCCTCTCCTTTATGCAAAACTGGCGCTGACTTTGGAAGGTTTACACATGATATGGTTTGCATAGAGGCCTTACCTACAGTATATATATTGGATACCGAATACTAGAGAAGTAATACCTTATCTCGTATACATGAACTACTCTTCTTGTATTTATATATATACATCATAAGGCCTGTCAAGAGTGTATGGAGGGAGTTTCTCCAGTGTCTGAATGGACGTTCATCACAAACCACGGCCTGATCTTAGCGGCCATAGCAAAGAATCCACGGACCACCGCAAGGGAGATCGGCGATGTCGTTGGCATTACGGAGAGAGCTGCCCACAAGATCATCAAGGACCTGGAAAACGCCGGCTATGTGACCAAGACCAAGGTAGGCCGTAAGAATCACTATCGCATACACCCCAACGTGCCCCTGAAGGACGAAGTTACGGACGCGGCGGTGGGGGAGTTGCTTGTGATGTTGGGCTGGAGATGGAGGAGGAGAACGGTATCTGATGCCTCACCAGAAGAGTCGCAGGTTATCGGCGCAGGGATACACTAGACGTTGATCGCTGGTGGATTTGCTCCGCGATAAACTCCGTCTGCTGATAGTCTTCTCGCTGCTGACTTGGATGGGGGTCATCCTCTTTCTCTCATCACGCTCGTCCCTGCCCGCAGACGCACCTGCCGTGAAGTGGCTGGGGCAGTATCAGGATGAGGTGGGCCACCTTGGCGAGTACGCCATTCTTGGCTTACTGACGTACGTTTTCCTCAGCTTTTCTATGGTGAGACGCCGCGCCGTCCTGGTTGGACTGGCGTTCTGCGTGTTCTTTGCCCTTGGAGACGAAGCTTTTCAGGGCTTGATTCCCAACCGTGTTTCTGAATTCAAGGACATCCTGCTGGATGCTCTTGGGGCCACCAGCGGGATGGGCGCGGCCGCGTTGATAAGGACTCTTTCGAGAAGGTATTTTCAGAGGCCAGGGGCATCCAGCGAATTAGATGAGACGCCTCATAGCCCAACCGTGGGCAGCCCTGGAAAGTGACGCGGGACTTACGCTTAGGTCTGCTAGGCGGTTGCGCCAGTTTACTTCGATGAACCCAGGGCCTGGTGGGCAGCTGTCAGGAGCTCCACGGTCTCTTCCCACCCGACACATGGGTCTGTGATGGAGACGCCGTGCTTGAGGTTGCCTGGATTGCTCTCATCAAGGGGTTGATTGCCCTCTAACAGGTGGCTTTCGAGCATCATGCCGACTATGTTGCTGTTGCCGGAGACGCGCTGCTCAAGGACATCGTGGAAGGCAATACGCTGCTTGGTGTGGTCCTTGCCGCAGTTGGCGTGGGAGCAGTCGATCACCAACTCCGTGCGAAGGTGAGCGCGTTGCAGCCGCTCGACGGCGTCGGCTATGGAGGAGGCGTCGAAGTTTGGGCCGCGGCTGCCCCCCCGCAGGACTATGTGGGTATCCGGGTTGCCCTTGGTGACTATTACGGACGCCCTGCCCTCGGCATCCACTCCCAGAAAAGCCTGTACGGCCTGAGCGGCGACCACCGCGTCCGCGGCGAGCTGGATGCTGCCGCCTGTGCCGTTCTTGAAGCCAACGGGCATGCTGAGGCCGCTGCTCATCTGGCGGTGAGTCTGGCTCTCGGCTGTGCGGGCGCCGATGGCAGCCCATGAGTACAGGTCTGCGATGTACTGTGGTGTGATTGGGTCGACGAACTCGATTGCGGCCAGCAGGCCAAGCTCACCGACCTGTAGCAGGAACTCCCTTGCCATGCGAAGGCCGGTGGTGATGTCGAAACTGCCGTTGAGGTGGGGGTCGTAGATAAGGCCCTTCCATCCTACGGTGGTGCGCGGCTTTTCGAAGTAGACGCGCATGACGATGAGCAGGCGGTCATGGAACTCATCGGCCAGCTTCTTGAGACGCTTGGCGTACTCGTAGCCAGCCTCTACGTCGTGGAGGGAGCATGGGCCTGTGATCATGAGCATGCGGTCATCTTCGCCGCGGAGGATGCGGGCGACCTGCTCACGCCCGTCGGCGACCATCTGTGTGGTCTTGGGGCTGATGGGGAACTTCTCCAGAAACTCCCTTGGCGAAGCGAGGGGCTGGATGCTCTGGATGTTTACGTCATGTAGCTGTGGCATGGGTCACCTGTATGAGTTGTATTTTGTACCGGCAACGGGCCGTATCTGAACCCCGTCCAGTAAGGGCTAACTGTAGCACTCAGGGCGTGGTGTGTCCAGTAGAGGCGATTTGTGGAAGTATTCTGGTCAGCGAGGTTGTCTGCGGTGGAGGACCTGGCTGAGCACCACCAGTATCACGCCCGCCACAATCCAAACTTTGGACACGATGCTATCAGAGCCTAAGCTCAGAAGGCCGGCAATCAGGAGAGTCCCCCCGGCCACGCCGACCGCAAATTCCGTAAGTTTCCCCCCGGCGAATCTCATGGAGCTTCGCTACGAGACCTTGTCAAGATATGCCGGTTGAACGGAGATTCTTGGCGTCCCGCAGATATAGGTGGGCCATCTCTTCAGGGCGCTTCTCGGTGTTCACAAGGATCATGACGCGGATGCAAAGGGGAAGTCCGGTTGCCACGTTCATCTCGTGGCCGCAGATGAGTGGTACGTGCTCCCATCCCAACTGACGAGCGGCCACCGCTGGAAACTCGGCGTTGAGGTCAGGAGATGTGGTGAAGAAGGTGGCCGCCAGGTCATCGGTCTTGAGGTCGTTGGCCTCGACGAGGCTTTCCAGTAGCTCGTTGGTGGCTTCCAGGACTGCCTCTCTGGTGTTGTCCCTGGCTGTGGTTGCTCCGCGAAGTCCACGTACCATTGCCATGATTACTGCCTCCCTTGTGTGGGTACCATACCCTTGAGTCCCGCGATGAAGTCCTTTACGGCTTCCTCACGCAGCCCGTCGTTCGTCTTTTCTATAACCTCGATGAGTGCGCTGCCAACTATGGCCGCTTGTGCCAATGGAGTCAGGGACTCCACGTGGTGTCTCTGCGATATTCCGAACCCGATGGCTATGGGTAGGTCTGTGTGTTTCCTCACCCGTTCTATGAATGCCGGGACGCCTGGAGGAAGCTCCTCCCGTGTGCCGGTGACCCCGGTGAGGCTGACGCAGTACACGAACCCTCCGGCCTTTTCACACGACTGAGCGATGCGCGCGTCGGTGCTGGTTGGGGCGAGCAAGGGGATGAGATGTATGCCGTGCTGACGGCATGTGGTTTGCAAAGGGTCGGCCTCCTCGAAGGGCAGGTCAGGCACTATTATCCCATCGACGCCGGAGTCCTGGGCGTCCATTGCGAACCGTTCCAGCCCGTAGCTGAATATGGGGTTGTAGTATCCCATGAGCACCAGTGGTACGGTGATTCCGATGTCTCTTAGCTGCTTGCACACCTGGAGGCATGTGCCAAGGTTGACGCCCTGGGCCAGAGCGTGGAAGCTGGCGCGTTGAATGGTGGGCCCGTCGGCAAGGGGATCGCTGAAGGGCACGCCCAACTCTATGACGTCCGCGCCGCCGTCGATCAGGGCCGGCACCAGCGAGAGGGTATCCTTCACAGAGGGGAAGCCTACGGTGAGGTAGGGTATTATGCCCATAGCACCTCTTGCGGCTAGGGAGTCGAAACTTTGCTTCAGCCTGTCCATGTTTTGTCCTGTGTTTGTTGTATCTTTGGTGCTACTTGTTCGTGGGTGAGAATATACCATGCCCTCTTTAGGTAGGCAACACGCAGGGCGTGCCCTGCACCCACATTCACTGGTGTTGCCTTGGCCTGACCACATTCTACGCTTCGCATGGTGTGAATAGTTTCTGCAACCACAATCAACGTCCAGCTTGACTCCCGTATCTTCCAGGGAGACAATGGGGCATTCATTCAGAGAGGCACGTTGCCCATTATGTTCCAGAGCATCCTTGACCTCATAGGCAACACACCGCTGGTTGCCCTTAAACGCGTTCCTGAAGATGGGTCGGCTGCCGTGTTCGGGAAGCTGGAGAGCCGTAATCCAACGGGCAGCATTAAGGACCGTATCGCCCTGGCGATGATAAGGGACGCCGAGGAGTCAGGCAGGCTGCTTCCCGGCCATACCCTTGTGGAACCCACCAGCGGAAACGCGGGAATAGCCCTGGCTATGGTGGCTGCCACCATGGGGTATCACGTCATAATAGTCATGCCGGAAGGTATCCCGCTGGAACGGAAACGGCTGCTGACCCACTTTGGCGCCGACTTCCACATGACATCGCCCTTGGAAGGGATGTCCGGAGCCATACGCGCCGCCGAGAAGCTGGTTGCGGAAAACCCTACATACGTGGCCATGAACCAGTTCCTCAACCCGGCCAACCCCAAAGCACACAGGGAGACCACCGCTCAGGAGATAATACGGGACACCGGAGGAAGGATGGATGCCTTTGTGGCGGGGGTGGGCACGGGCGGCACTATCACCGGCGTGGGAGAGGTGCTGAAGGGGCGAGACCCAAGTATCCTGGTGGTGGCAGTGGAGCCGGCCGCTTCGCCGATGCTGAGCAGCGGGAGTGTGGGAGACCACGCCATAGCCGGCCTTGGGCCTGATTTCGTGCCGCCGATACTGAACAGGGCCATCATTGACGAGGTCATTGGCGTGACCGATGAGGACGCTTTGAAGATGACGGCCCGCCTGGCGCGGGAGGAGGGACTGCTGGTTGGTGTATCGTCGGGGGCCAATGTCATTGCATCTTTGCTGGTGGCCAAGCGTCTTGGCCCTGGGAAGGTGGTAATCACCATTTTCCCCGACGGCGGAGAGAGGTACGTGTAATTTCGCTTGGCAGGTTGTTGGGTGCGGAGCCGGTTCTGCCTGTGTTATCATGCTAAACACGCACGAATCGCATTTTCCGGAAAGGGCTTTACGCAATGCAGGACGAGCAGATACGTCTGACCAGCCTGGCCAGATGCGCCGGTTGAGCCTCTAAGTTTAGTCCAGAGGACCTGGCGCAGGTTCTGCGTCAGCTGCCGGCCTTTGATGACCCCAACCTTCTGGTTGGGATTAGCACCGGAGACGACGCCGCCGTCTACCGGTTGGATGAGGATTTGGCCCTCGTGCAGACGGTCGATTTCTTCCCTCCGATTGTGGACGACCCCTGGCACTTCGGCGCGATTGCTGCGGCAAACTCGTTCAGCGACGTGTACGCCATGGGAGGCAGGCCTATTCTGGCCCTCAACCTAGTCTGTTTCCCCATTGCGCTGCCCTCGAATATACTCGGAGAGATATTGAAGGGGGCTGCCGCGAAGGCCAAGGAGGCCGGGGTGCTGATAGTCGGCGGGCACACGGTGGACGATGACGAACCCAAGTACGGTATGGCCGTTACCGGCTTCGTGAAACCCGGAGAACAGGTGACAAATGCCAATGCAAGGGTTGGAGACCAGCTGGTGCTCACCAAGCCCCTTGGCACGGGCATAATCACAACCGCGGGCAAGGAGGGGGTGGCCGACGCTGAGACTCTCTCAAGGGCCATAGAGGTGATGAGCGCCCTGAACAGGGCCTCGTCCGAGGCCATGATGGAGGTGGGCGTAAACTCCTGCACCGATATCACGGGCTTCGGCTTGTTGGGGCATCTGCAAACAATGGTTCAGGCATCGAGGGTGACAGCCCGTGTCCGCTTCTCACAGGTGCCCCTCATTGAAGGGACGTGGAAGCTGGCCCTGGCTGGCGTTGCACCTGGAGGTACTCACCGGAACCTGCACTCCGTTGACCAGGTGACCTCATGGGACTCATCCATTAGCCAGGAAGCAAAGATAGTCTTGTGCGATGCTCAGACATCCGGCGGTCTTCTGATGTCCGTTCCATTGAGCAAGGTCTCCGAGTTGATGAAGGCACTTGCTCGAAAGGGCGTCAGCGATGCGATCGTCGTGGGAGAGGTGGTGGAGCGCGGCGAGTGGGCGATAGAGGTACAGCCGTAACGGCTTTTATATATTTTTATAAAGGGGAGACCTTGCCCAAAATGTCATTCTGAGGAAGTCATTCCCGTACAGGAAGGACGACGAAGAATCTGGGGTGGGGTTTCAACGTACTCAGAATAGCCACGCTGCCCCAGACCCTTCGTCCGCCGCAGGCGGACGAAGGGTGACATGGTAAATCTCGGCTTTTTGGTCAAGACTCCAGGAAGGAAGCAAAAATGGCAGAAACCGTCACTATTGTGGACCTTATACGCAACGGCACACTGACGGCCAGGATGGCCGCCACTATGTGGGCGGCGATGGACAGGGGTCTTTCGATGGTGGTGGTTGCCATTCCGCGCTTCGCCGGTAAAACGACAACCACTAACGCAATACTTTCTCTCATGCCTCCTGAGGTGCCTGTCCATCGTCTTAGCGGTGAAGAGGCGGAGATGGATGACCTGAAGAAGGCTGCCACAGGCGGCTATCTGGTCGTGGGAGAGTTCAGCCAGGCACCCGTTCCTCACTACATCTGGGGTGCTCCTGTGCGGCGGGTCTTCGATACCCTGACGGCGGGCTACTCGCTGGCCACGGCCTTGCACGCGCCGGGGTTGGATGAGGCCTTCACTGTCATCTGCCAGGGAAACAAGATTTCGGACGAGGCGGCTTCCCGGATCGACCTGATGCTGTACATCCGCCGTTTTGGCGACGGTCTTGACAATTTCTGGCGGCGGCTGGCCGAGGTACACGAGATAGACTACGTTCAGGGTGGAAAGCCTCATGGTCGCCAGTTGTTTCGATGGCTTGAAGACGGAGACAGGGTCGAGGAGGTGGAGGCACCGACTTTTCTTCAGGGGGACGAGGGCGAGTTGGAAAGACGGGCGTCCATGCTGGAGGCGCTGGTAAGTGCGGGACAGAGTGGGCCGGAGGACGTGGCGAGGTTGGTGGCTGAGTACAGGGGTGAAGCCCGCGGCTAGTTTTCCGGGTCCATCCCCGTGACGGTGCGTATGGTGCGTATGAAGCTGCCGCTGCCCCAATAGACCAGTCGCCACCGGGCTGCCTCCTCCTTGGTCATGCCGTCGGCATGAATCTGGTAGTATGCCTCTCTCCCGATGCC
Source organism: Chloroflexota bacterium (assembly GCA_027622595.1). Taxonomy (GTDB): domain Bacteria; phylum Chloroflexota; class Dehalococcoidia; order Lucifugimonadales; family UBA2985; genus JASLXI01. The sequence continues at coordinate 8,628 of JAQBZZ010000032.1, read as the reverse complement.
TCCGTAGATGATGGCGCCGATGCCCGCCAGAATGGCCAGCCAGGACGTGATGAACCCCACGGTGGACATGACGGCCCCACCGACTATCAGCATCGTCCCTCCGACCATCATCTTATGGCGTGGCAGCTTGACCACCTCTACCGATGTCAGACGGGCGTAAGGTATCTCCCAGAGTTCCTCCCTACCATCTATCTCCTGATAGTGGATAAGCCGCTGGGAGGTGGCATAGTAGGGATGGTGGTCGGAGATGATGGTCTCCTCATGTCTCAGCCGTTCTCTAATGGCCATGTTCTGGTATTTCCCATTGAGTGGATTTACTCCCAGCCAATTGCCGTGACGCGCCGCGCCGCAACGGTTTACCTGAGCAACTCTCCATACTTTACAGCCATACTTGACAGGGCGTCAAAGTCAAAGAGCCGTGGATATGCCTGGCGGCTTTTCACTTAGGGTCGATTGCACCCGATGGCTGCATGGCGGAGCAGCATCTAATTTCTAAGCACCATGGTTTCCATGCTGTCCTTTTTGTGGCTACAATGCCAATGAAGAACTGTATGGTTATGTGCTCCGGAATGGGTCGACAGAATTGTCAGACAAAGTTCATTCTGAGTACTGTTTGGTGAGGCAGGGTCCTCCAGCATGCTATAATCGAGTTGTAGAGACTTGACCGCGGCAGTGCTGCCGGTTGGCTGATGCCATCGCATCGGGTGCTCTGGACATGGAGGCTGCCAGAGAATCCACCCTGGAGTTGAGGGAGAAGAGGGAGCGGGCTGAGAAGCGGCTGCAGGCCATGAGCGCCGGGGTGGAACTGGGTGATGAGGTCAGGAATGCTATTGCCACCGTGCAGGGAAGCCTGGAAATCGTGTTAGCCGACATGGACCGAGAACGGCTCCGATCGCTCGTACAACTGGTGTTGCGGCGGTTCAGCGTGGAGGGCTATGGAGGCCCTAGGAACCGTCGTGGGCAGGTGACTGCCTACGAGTTCAACCCCTGAGTTCCAGGAACTTTGGTTAGCACATTCGCAACGTATGGTGGGCGATGAGGGACTCGAACCCCCGACTTCTTGCGTGTAAAGCAAGCGCTCTAACCAACTGAGCTAATCGCCCATTACTTTCTGGGTCTGAATGTGGCAACGGCGGGATTCGAACCTGCGACCTAGCGCTTATGAAGCGCCCGCTCTGCCGCTGAGCTACGTTGCCATCTGAGATTGAGAGACAGGCCGATTTCTCAGCCCGCGGCGGTTACAGTTTATCAGGATGGCGTGTAAATTTGAAGTGTCGCCAATCGCCGTTAGCTTCGCAGGGATGCACCCACCTCTTGCTCCAACTCAGTGACTATCTCATTCAGCGCCTGGCCGACCTCCTCACCGACGAGGGTGCGGTCCGGCATCTGAAATAGGACTCGATAGGCCAGAGAGCGCATGCCAGTGGCTATGCCGCTTCCCTCATAGACATCGAAGAGCGTAGCCCTGACTACCAGCGGGTTCTTCTCTATTATTCCCTGCACCCTGGCAGCAGGCACGGCCAGATTCAAGACCAGGGCCAGGTCTCGGTAGGAGCCAGGGTAGCGCGGAACTTGGTGGTACTGGGAAGTTCCAGATGGCAGAGCCTGCAAAAGCGCCGCCATATCCAGTTCAAAGAGGGCCACGGGTGCTGTATCTATTTCAAACCATTCCAGGGTTTGCGGGTGCACCTCTCCCAACACTCCCAGCGTCGAGTTGCCCGCGACTATTGCAGCACACCTTCCAGGTAGGAACAGGGGGTCGTCGGCAGGCTCAAAGCTAAATTCAATTTGAAGCTGTCCCAAGAAACCTTCAAGAATACCCTTGGCATCGAAGAAGTCCAGGGTCTCCTCGCTGCTGAGCCAGCTTTCCGACCAGCGAGGCCCTGCCATAACTCCTACCAGGGTCTCCAGCTCCAGGGGCAAATCGGCAGGTCGCTCCAGCACCAGATCCGCGGGGCGGGGTATGTATGCGCGCCCCATCTCGAACAGCTTGATGCCCTCTCGGACGTTGCGCTGATTGACCGCCAGCGTGGAAAGGATGCTGCTACGCAGGTTGGTGCGCAGGTACTCCTGTTCCTCGCTCATGGGGTTGGTCAGCTTCAGTGGACGTATCGGGTCGCCCGTTGCCTGAGTCTTTTCCAGGGCGGTTAGGCTGGTGAGCGAGTAGGAAATCACCTCTTGCATGCCGCAGGCCACCATCATGTCCTTCACGTGCTCACGCAGGTCCCTATCGGGCTGGGGTTGATAGGGCGGTATGGGCGTGGAAAGCGCGGCGGTCGGCAGATTATCGTAGCCGATGATACGGGCTACCTCCTCCACAAGGTCGTCTTCCTGGGCGATGTCGCTGCGCCAGTAGGGCGTTGTGACAGTCAGGGCAGCCCCGTCCTGCCTGCTGGTGGAGAACCCCAACGATGTCAGAATCCCGTCTACCCGTTCCAGGGGAATCTCGATGCCAAGCACCTTTGTCAGTCTGGACAGTGTGAACAGGATGGCAGGTCTCTCCTTGGGCTGGGGATAGGCGTCCACAACCCCATTGCATGCCTTCCCGCCCGCAAGCTGTAGTATTAACTGGGTGGCCCGTCTCAGTGCGATGGCCGCCAGTTCCGGCTGAAGTCCCTTATCGAATCGTGATGAAGACTCGCTCCGCAGCCTAAGGGCCTGGGAAGTACGGCGGGTGTTGATGGCGTCGAAGTTGGCCGATTCCAGGAGCACCGTCGTCGTGTTCTCCGTCATCTCGGTGTTGAGTCCACCCATGACACCCGCCAGGGCCACCGGGCGCTCCGCATCGGCGATGACGAGCATGGGAGGCTTCAGTTGGCGCTGCACCTCATCCAGGGTCACAAAGACCTCCTGGTCGCGGGCGGGACGGACGATAATCTTGCCGTCTTTCAATGTGGTGTAGTCGAAGGCGTGGAGGGGCTGCCCGTACTCCAGCATCACGTAGTTGGTCACGTCAACCACGTTGCTGATTGGGCGCTGTCCTGCTTTCACCAGCCTGTCCTGCATCCACCGCGGTGATGGCCCCATCTTGACTCCCTGGATCACGCTGGCGGTGTACCTGGGACACAGAGCGGGGTCTTCTATCTCCACGCTAACCATGCTTTCGATTGGGTCTCCCTCTTCGGCGTATGAGAGGTCAGGCTCTCTGACGGTCTTGCCGATGATGGCCGCGACCTCCCTGGCGATACCAAGCACCGAGAGGCAATCGGGCCGGTTGGGTGTGACCTCGATGTCGAAGATAACGTCGCCCATGTATTCCGCCAGTGGCTTGCCAACGGGCGCATCCTCAGGCAGAACCACGATGCCCGAGTGGTCATCGCCCAGACCAAGCTCCCGCTCGGAGCAGACCATTCCCGCCGATACCACACCGCGTATTGTGGCGGCTTGCAGGGTCTCCGTCTCACCCGTACGGGAGTCGATGAGGCTCGCGCCGACTTGGGCAAAGGCCACTCGCTGTCCCTGAGCGACGTTTGGCGCACCGCAGACCACGGTTATTTCCTCGTTACCCAGGCTGACGGTTGCAAGCCGCAGGCGGTCGGCGTTGGGGTGGGGGCCGACGCTCACCACCTGCCCAACGTAGACGTTGTCCCAAGTCCCACCGATAACATCGATCTCGCCCACCTCGTTGCCGGCCATCGTCAGTCGATGGGCCAGCTCCGCAGGTGGCAGGTCTATGTCAACGTACTCTCTAAGCCAGGATAGAGGGACTTTCATGGGTTACATTCTCCACGGTCGGTACAACCGCTCACCTTCTGCGGTCTTACTACCCGTTCACCCTGAGCCTGTCGAAGGGTCTCCTGGTGGTTGTTCTTTGCGTGGGCCAAAATTGGCAACTCGTTCCAATCGCCAGCAATCAGAGCCTCTTTCTTCGCCCGTGTCCAGCCCTTGATCTGTCTTTCCTTGCGGAAAGCCTCGTCCCTAGTTCCGCAGTCCTCTACAAATACCAGTTCTACGGGCAACTTCACTGACGTGTACCCGGAGTATGTCCTCATTTTGTGTGCGGTCAGTCGTCTTTCCATATCGTCAGTGTAGCCGGTGTAATACCTTCCATCTGCGCACCGTAGTATGTACACGTAGAAGGCCATCTGCTTGCTCATCACGGGTAGTTGGTAGCTGCCCGCTCTCCTTCGACAGGCTCAGGATGAGCAGGCTTTTGTGTAAACCTCAAATATGAATCCATCTCTACGTACTCTCTAAGCCAGGACAGTGGTATTTTCATGGTCTAGTTTTCCACATCCATCCCGAGCTCGGCTATTACCTTCTCCAAAACAGCCACTGCTTCTAGTTCAATCTCATATAGGTCGCCTAGCCGGTTACCGTCTTTGTCATTGACCTCACCGGTTATCACGGCGTTGGCAGACCCAGACCCTCGGCTCATTATCTTCGGTATACCACCAGAGCCAAAGGTCATCGCGACGCTTGAGCCAGCTTCCCCACCAGTTGACAACCGCATCAGTCTGCGAATATTGAGCACACTTGGAGCCAAACGCGAGTGTCCCCAATCTCTGGTTGGATATGGATGTTTATCGCTGTTGGATAGGTCTTTGATGATCTTGAGGGAATCAGCGGCACGCGCCGCCTTGTCGACCCTCTTCGGGTCTTTTCCATTGAGTTGCGCCCATCGCCGTAGGTGGGCGTCCAAGTGGGCAATGTTGTAGACTAAGGCCTGTGCCAGGTTCTCAATTTCTGCCTGGCTGAGGCCACCAGTGAAGTCTTGAGAAACCGAAATGTAGTCCTTCTCCTGGCGGATTATCGCCGGAAGTTGGGTCATGTCAAACTCTTGAACCGCATCAACGGAGGCGTACATGCGCTGAACTCGGGCCAGCAGTTCCTCAACTGTCATGATTTTGTCCTTGTAGAGCTTCCATTAGATACACTTTCGCCCTTCGGCCTTGCGTCCGCCGTTCATGGAACCTCTCCCTAACACTGCCCCAAAACCTCAAGTCGTTGGAGTAGAACGCAGAATTTCCAGTTTCTCTCCATTCTCGACCTCTTCCTCGAAATGCAGGTGGGCTGCTTCTTTGATGTTCCCGTAAAGCTTGTCCAGAGTACGTGCCTGAGTGAAGACGGCGTGTCCCATCTCCCTTGCTCCCCACCATCGGCCGTCTCTATAGACCTCAAATTTCAAAAGCATGATCCCTCTCCGGTCAAAACTGCCCCAAAAACCGCAAATCGTTGTTGTGGAACAGGCGTATGTCCTCAATACCGTACTTTAGCATGGCGATGCGCTCAGCCCCCATGCCGAAGGCGAAGCCGGTGTACTTGGAGGAATCGTAGCCAACGCCCTCCAGCACCTTTGGGTTCACCATGCCAGCGCCCATGATCTCGATCCAGCCCGTGCCCTTGCATACGCGGCAGCCAACGCCTTCGCCCTTGCACGCAAAGCAGTCGATTGCCATCTCTGCACCAGGCTCCACAAACGGGAAGTAATCGACCCTGAACCGCACCTTCCTATCCGCGCCAAAGAGCAGTCGTGCAAACTCGTACAGCGTCCCCTTCAGGTCGGCGAAGGTGATGCCCTCGTCCACGGCCAGCCCCTCCACCTGGTAGAACTGCGACTCGTGGGTGGCGTCGGTGGCCTCGTAGCGGTAGCACTTGCCTGGCACCAGCACTCGTATCGGAGGCTCGGTGTTCTCCATAGTATGGATCTGCATGGGTGAGGTGTGTGTGCGAAGGAGCATGGGACGCTCACCCTGCTCGTCCACGTGGTCTACCCAGAGGGTGTCCCACATGTCCCTGGCGGGGTGGTCTTTGGGGATGTTCAGCATCTCGAAGTTGTAGTGGTCCCATTCCACCTCAGGCCCTTCCACAACCTGGAAGCCCATGGACACGAAGGCGGCGCATATCTCCCGCAGAATCTGTGTGGTGGGATGGAGCCGTCCAAGCGGAACGGGCCTGCCTGGCAGCGTGACATCGATGCGTCCCTGCTCCGCCATCGCCTGAAGCGCAGCGCTCTTTATCGCATCCTCCGCTCCAGCCAGACCCTCTTCTAGAAGGGCTTTCACCTTGTTGGCAGCGGCTCCAACTATACGGCGCTCCTCGGGAGCCAGCGGTGCCAGACCGCGAAGCACCTGGGTCAGCTCGCCTCTCCTTCCCATGTATGCCACGCGCCACTGCTCAACGGCCTCCTGGGACGAGGATGCCTTCAGATCATCCAGGGCCTTGGCCTGTAGCTCTTCAAGATTTCGTAGGAGGTTATCTGTAGTCATGAGACGAATTCCCGCCTTTCAGCGATACCATTATAGGTACGTCCTTTCTGAAGGGTCAAGGCGAAGTCTCTTGGCTATTGGTTTGGGTGTTCAGAACCCCGCTCACGCCCTTCGACTACCACACTTCATATAGGGCGGTATTTACAAGCGCTAGAATGGGATCAAGTGGTCACAACTCTCAACCTACAATTCCTATGTGACTGTCAGCAGGCGGTTCGAGTCCACTACGGTGGGCCTAAGTGGATGATAGCAAGAACTTTCAGATTGGCGCGTGCCCTTTCTGGCATGTGAGCAGGACACGTTTGCTCTATTTGGCTCTTCGGCAAGTTAGCTTAGGCCGTATGCTTTGAGTGATCTGCCAGTGCGCTTTCGCACGGCATTACTTGTCCTCAGGATATCGGCGCCAGGAAGGCTGAACGTGGCAGCAGAGATCGTCACAATCTGCGCAGGCGCGGCAATAGCGCATAACAGCCAACAGCTAAGGCAGCCAACACCACCCCATTTGCACTGATGGCAACGGACAACCCCAAGGCTGATGCCAACCAACCAATCTGCAGCTGCCCCACCGGCGCAGTGCCGACTGCGAATACCCAAGCTCCCATTGCTCGGCCTCGAAGCGCGTTTGGCACAGCAGTTTGCATCATGCTCTGGGAGTATACGTCGGAGAGTGTTGCCATGCCACTTATGAGCATGACGGCAAATAGAGCTGGCAAGAAAGTCGAGACATTGCCGAGAAACACGAGTCCCCCTCCGAAGACGAGAAGAACAGTCAAGAAGCTCAATCCTTTCCGAGGTCGGTCTCCGAATGAGGACACGATCAATACCGCAATAATACCGCCTAGGGCTCGGACCGCGTTCATAACTCCCAGTCCATCTGAACCAACGTGAAGAACGTCCCGTGCCAAGCTTGGTAAAAGAACCTGGTGAGAAAATCCGAGTATTTCCACAGCAGCAGTTAACATGACTAGTGCCAGAAGATTGGGGTTGTCTCGGATCTCCTTCACAAACTCTGCCATGCTACGCCAAAGCGAGCTTTCTTCGCTTGCGGTGACTTGTCCCTGGGGATGTGCGAACATCAGAATAAGACTCGAAGATAGGTAGCTCGCTGAGATCACCAAGTAGCACACCCCTGCCCCGATCTCATCCAAGAAGAATCCAACGGCCAGCGAACCAAAAATAGCCCCGACGCGCATGCCGAGACTGATTAAGCCAAATGCACTGACGATGTGGTCTGGACCCACGATGTCAAAAGCGAAGCTTTGACGAGAGGTTTGGTAAAATCCCCACAAGCTTCCAATCATCAAGCTGCCAATCAGTAAATGCCAGACCGCGAGCATATCGCTAAGAATTATGACGGATAGGATGCTGGTCACACCTGCTAGTGCCAGGCCGAGCATAATCATCAGCTTGCGCCGGTCTACTCGATCAGCCACCGATCCGGCCAGGATACCGAACAATAGGAACGGCAGCATGCGCACTCCCATCCCTACGCCCACCATGAACGGCGAATCCGTGAGTTCGAGCAGTACCCATCCCAAAACTACCATCTCACCCATGAAGCCGACGGAATTGAATACTCCCGACAGCCACAGGATGCGGAAGTCTCGGTATCTCAGCGGGGGTGGGGAGCTGATGTTTCTGAGAAATCGGCGAGCGTTTAGCATATTTAAGTCGATTCGAACGATAACTCGATTGGGATGCCTAGAGATCCAGTCGAGTCCGGCAACCTAGTCAAGCACCATATGTTGACCATAATACCACTCGAACTTGAACCCGCTAGAGTGACATTCTCAACTTGCTAGTTCTGGCCTATTGGAAAGTTCAAAATCAGGGGCGGTGCACGTAACTTCGTGCACCGCCCCTCCTCCAGCCTATGGCGCGTTCCTGACGATTCGTTCGGTTTTAATTGTTGTGGATAACTATGGAGCCACCTCTGAGCAACAATGACTCCGGATCTTCGTCGTCAGCGGCGCCCATCAGGTTGTCGTAGACGATTGCATCTCCGTTGTCCTTGTCCCAGATCTTAATTCTGAACTTGTCCACGCCTCCACCGCCGTTTATGGCCCCGTCAATGGCCGTTATCATAAACCCGTAGTTGCCCTCACCATTTTGAGGTCGACTTGGGCAATGGCAACAAAGTCTTCACCCATGTCTTCTGGGCCGATTAAGCCTCCTACGGCCTAAGTAATAAGAAAACAGGCCCCCGAAAGATCTCGGGGGCCTGTTTTCTTATGCCATCTTCGTCAAAGGCCCTATAACCCATATCGGTCGACGGGAACCACTTGCTCTCAAACTTACACAACAATTCCTTCCGCGATACCCTCATTTATGGATTCCCGCTAATGGGACTCAGAGGTGGCTCAGGGAAACTGGACAGTGGGGATAAGTGGAATCGCTGCCTGAAGGTGGCATAAAGGTG
>JAQBZZ010000031.1 GCA_027622595.1 Chloroflexota bacterium | reverse complement strand
CTGACCCAGGTATGGGTCAAGGGTAAAACGATATCTCCTCCTCAGTAGTGGGAGAGGCAGCGGAAGATTAGTCACCTCCTAGCTGCCCCTCCCATTGCTTTGTGCCCCATCAATTCATCGGACCAACGAATCGATCTGTGAACCGGGATTGACATTAGGCCAGGCTCAGGGTGAGCGGGGTTCTGAACTTCGATCCGCTCATGGTGAGCTTGTCGAACCATTTGAGTGGCTTCAATCCGAGAGCCGAGAATCGAAAAGTCATGAGCCCGGGGTAGTTCATATACTGGTACGTCGCAAAATCCCCGCAAATCACACAAACAATATCTTGGGCATTGCTTATAATCTATGCTATGATTCCTGAGTCTTGTAGAATTCTGCACGAGTTAACAACTTAATAGATATGGCGTGGGTGCCCGAAAGGGCTTAAAAGAGGAAGCCGGTGAGATGCCGGCGCTGTCCCGCAACTGTATGCCCCGATAGCATCGGGGCGAGCCAGGTCCACCGCCCCGCCAATGTTGCATGGCCTTCGAGGAAAGGTACAGGCATAGGCAGCTATGCTAAGTAACCCTGTCCCCCTCTGGTGGCAGGGTTTTTTGTTGCTCCTGTCCTCCTCGTTGGCCTACGTGTCCAGATTTGTCCTTGGAAATACACAGGAGGTATGACATGAGTTACATTGCAGGAGCTTTGACCAGAGCACGACGACTTGATGTGCCCAGACCCGGGGCGCTGGGCCCGGTGCTTGTACGCGAGATGGTGGCCCCCCTCGCGTTCATTCTGGCTATCCTGGCCACCAACTATGCCCTGGCCGGTACGCCCAACGTCAAGTTCATGGACCTGCTGGTCTTCGTGGCCGGATATACGCTGGGATTTCGGCGAGGCGTTGTTGTAGCCACGGGTGCTTGGTTGATATATGGGACCTTTAACCCCTGGGGTGTAGCTGGCCCGCTCCTTTTGGTCACTATGATGATGTCGGAGATGGTGTACGCCCTGGTAGGCGCGGGGCTGAGCAAGCTGGTTTTTCCCCAGCGAGTTCGACTAGTACCGGGACTGCGCAGCTTGCTTTTCGCTGGCGCGGCGGTAGCGTGTACGCTCACCTACGATGCACTGACCAACGTCTACACAGGCGTTGTGTGGGCACAGATGGTCGGTGGTACAGAGTATGGGCGGTGGATTTGGATAGCGCTTTTCAACCCCGGTGCCTTGCTTTTCTCCGCGATGCACGTGGGCAGCAACGTCGTCTTCTTCGCGCTCTTCGGGCCTGCCCTCGTCAAAGGGGTAGAAAAGGGTAAGGCGGCGCTGCGATGGGAGCGATAAGCCTTCGCTGGCTTGCCAGTGTAGCCCTGGCCCTGATGGCTCTAGGCTCGCTTACCATCGCGGGGTGCGACCAAGGTGCGACTGGAGAGACATCGGGGACGGCGGTCTCCACCATCCAGGTCGGCCTCTTGATTCAGGTCAGCGAAGAGGATGTGCGATGGTTTCGGGACGTGGAAGTCCCAAAGGGTACCAATGCCTACGAGCTAACTGAGCGTGTGACAGAGGGCGACTTGGAGGCAAACTACTACCCCGCGTTCTTCTCCCATTTCGTTGAGGCTCTGATGGGAGTAGCCAATGAAGGCTCCAACTACTGGCTCACATTCTTGTGGAATGCAAACCAGGAACAATGGGAGCCTCTTCCAGTAGGCGCCGACTTGTTCTCTCTGAAAGACGGCCACGTGTTGGCGTGGTCCTATACGGATACCAGCGTAGAGCCGAGCCAGCTTCCCTCCGTGACACCGTAGTATAATCCGGGCTAAGTTGAGAAGTTTCTCCCTGGGGGCTAAAAATGCTTACCGTCTTCGGCTCGGCTGCCGTGACAATCATGTTCCTGTCGTACTGGATGGAATCGCGCTCCAAGTGGTTTGTCCTGGTCTTCGCAGGGGGGTCTGCGGCTACATCCATCTACAGCGGTCTGGCACAGGCCTATCCCATAACCGTTGTCGAGGCGTTATGGGCATTGGTGGCCCTGCAACGTTTCTTGCGAAGGCATCGAGAGGAAGCTCTTAACTAATGATTGGCCCACAGCGTCCGCGGGAATTCTCTGACGCACAGTACCGTTGACGTGATGTATGTGACGTTCTAAGATGATTGTTCACGACACCTCGACCATTCTCAGTGCTTGGTATTGCCCATGACTCAACAACATGAATCGTCATTAATTCAAGAGGAGTCCGCCACGCTGAAGCAGACTGCCCTCTTCCAGGCCCACGTATCCCTGGGGGCACAGATGGTGCCCTTTGCGGGCTGGGAGATGCCCATTCAGTACGAAGGCATCCTGGCCGAGGCCAGGGCTGTGCGCTCCGCGGTTGGCATCTTCGATGTGTCCCACATGGGACGTGTGGAGATAACCGGCAGCGATGCCGCTCAATTCATCCACCGTCTGGTGACCGCGGACGTGCTGAACATGCCATTTGGCCGCGCCCGGTATGCTTTCATCTGCAACGAAGCGGGCGGCATCATAGATGACACCATCGTGTACAGGCTGGAGCAAGAGCGTTTTCTGCTTGTCCCAAACGCGGCCAACGCCGACGAGGTGCTGGCCTGGCTCAACCTGTGGAAGGACAGGTGGGCAACACAGGTTGAGCTTCGTGTCCTCACTTATGAGACAGCCCTGATTGCCTTGCAAGGTCCGCAGGCTGAAGAAATTCTCCAAGCCGTGTGCTCCGTTGACCTGTCGGCTGTCAGACCCTTTCGTTGCGTGGAAGGCCAGATATCCGGTATCCCGGGCATCATATGCAGGACCGGATACACGGGCGAGAACGGCTTTGAGATCATCCTCCCTGATGAAGCTGCATCGTCAATATGGCTCGACTTCAATGAGAGAGGGGCGACCCCCTGCGGCCTTGGGGCCAGGGATGTGTTGAGGCTGGAGGCTGGCCTGCTGCTCCACGGCTCGGACATAGACTCATCGGTGACACCCCTGGAAGCGGGGATGGAGCGCTATGTGAACTGGGAGCAGGGCGAATTCATCGGATTGTCTGCCCTACAGGAGAGCAAGCGCACAGGGCTGTCCAGGACACTGGTGGGGTTTCGGCTGCTGGAGAGAGGCGTACCGCGTCACGGATATACCATCCTGAACGGGCAGGGGCCGATTGGGAACGTGACCAGCGGCACGTACTCGCCAACTCTTGACATGGGTATAGGATTGGGCTATGTTGCCCTGGAGTTTTCCAGCCCCGGGACCAGCATAGCGCTGGACATCCGGGGACGGCGGGTGGAGGCGGAGGTTGTGACAATCCCTTTCTATTCCAGGAAGAGGTAACATGAATCCCACAGATAGAAAATACTCACGCGACCACGAATGGGCGAAGGACGAGGATGACGATACGATCCTTGTCGGCATAACCGATTACGCTCAGGAGCACCTGGGGGATATCGTGTTCTTGGAGCTTCCGCGTGTTGGAGCAACCCTGAACCAGACGGAGAAGCTGGGGGAGGTGGAATCAGTGAAATCTGTGTCTGACCTCTTCTCTCCTGTCTCGGGAGAGATAGTGGCGGTAAACCAGGTGGTGGTGGATAGCCCAGAGATGGTGAACGAAGACCCCTACGAACAGGGATGGCTCATACGGGTCAAACCATCGCAGCCAGCCGAGATGGATGGTCTCATGACTGCAGCCGACTACGAATCTTTCCTGGAATCCCTGGACTAACAGCCGATGCATCAGGGCCGCCTTTCTTCGCCATACGTCCCAAACACCGACGGCGACCGCAAGGCCATGTTACAGGCCATCGGTGTCGAATCGGTGGAAGCGCTCTTTGCCGATATACCGGAGGGCTATGGCCGTCCGTCTCTCGACCTTCCCTCTCCACTCTCCGAGCTGGAGCTAAGGCGAGAGCTTCAGGCGCTATCCGACCTCAACTCAACCCCCGGCAGAGTGCCCTGTTTCCTTGGTGGGGGGGCCTATCACCACTACATCCCGGCCGTGGTGAACCACGTCATAAGCAGAGGCGAGCTGGCCACCGCGTATACCCCGTATCAGCCGGAGGTGAGTCAGGGCACGTTGCAAGCCATCTACGAGTTCCAGTCCCTGGTGTGTCAGCTTATGGGGATGGAGGTCGCCAACTCCGGAATGTACGACGGCGCGACGGCACTGGCGGAGGCAGCCCTGATGGCCTGCCGTGTCACCGGCAAGGGACGCATTGCCGTCCTGGATACCGTGTCGCCAACATATTTATCTGTAATAAGGACATATACCGAACCGCAGGGCCTTGAGATTTACCTGACAGGCCCAGACGCCTCTGGTGTCCAGGAAGATACGGCGTGTGTTGTGGTACAGCATCCCAACTCCTACGGCTACCTGGAAGAACTGGAGGCCCTTGGTAGGATTGTGCATGAGAAGGGCGCCCTTCTGGTGGTCTCCACGGACGCAGTATTTCTAGGGATGTTCCGGCCTCCGGGAGAGAGTGGAGCGGACATCGCCGTTGCGGAGGGGCAGCCTCTCGGAGTCGCTCTGAGCTATGGCGGCCCTTATGTGGGGCTGTTTACCTGCAAGACCGAGTTCCTGAGACAGATGCCCGGCCGTATCGTCGGGAAGACGGTGGATACCCAGGGGAGGGACGGCTACGTCCTTACCCTTCAGACCAGGGAACAGCACATACGCCGGGAGAGGGCCACCTCCAACATCTGCACCAGCGAGGCCCTGATTGGCACAGCTGTAGTGGCCTACCTGGCATGCATGGGGCAGGTTGGACTGCGCCACATCGCCGAGCTGACATATCACAAGGCCCACTACGCAGCGTCCCTCATAGGCCGGATTCCAGGCTACTCTCTTCCTATCGATGGGACGTTCTTGCAGGAGTTCGTGGCGCAATGCCCAATCGCTCCGGGAGAGGTGAACCGGCGTCTGCTGCAAGAGGGCATTATAGGGGGCTTGGACGTCAGTGACCGAATTCCCAACGGGCTGCTTCTATGCGTTACCGAGATGAACACCCGCCAGGAGATCGAGTTCCTGGCAGAGGCGTTGGGGAGAATTGCTCAGAGCGGCAAATGATAGAAGAAACAAAAACCCTGGAAAGAAACCGACGCCTGTTGATGGACCGGAGTGTCCCGGGCAGGGTTGGGGTTGCGCTGCCTGCCCTGGATGTGCCCCCACAGCCTCTTCCCGCGCAGGAACAGCTAAGGGATGAGCTTGTGCTTCCGGAGGTGAGCGAGGGTGAGGTTGTGCGGTACTTCACCGGCCTGAGCCAGATGAACTTCTCCGTGGATACCAATTTCTACCCGCTGGGTAGCTGTACCATGAAGTACAACCCCAAGATCAACGACGAGGTGGCCCAGCTTCCTGGCTTCTCGCAGATTCACCCATTGCAGCCGGAGGAGACGGTGCAGGGAGCATTGAAGCTCGCGTTCCAGCTTCAGGGGTTCCTGTCCGAGATTGTGGGCATGGAAGCCACTAGTCTGGCTACCATGGCCGGTGCCCAGGGAGAGCTGGCAGGCATGCTTATGATACGGGCTTATCACCTTTCACATGGAGATAAGTCCCGTAGAACCGTCCTGGTGCCAGATAGCGCCCACGGCACCAACCCTGCCTCTGCTGCCATGTGCGGCTTCCAGGTTGTGAGCATACCCTCCGACGCCAGAGGCAACATGGATGTAGATGCCCTCAGACAGGCGTGCAACTCTGAGACGGCGGGGCTTATGCTCACCCTGCCAAATACGCTGGGGCTCTTCGATATCAACATTCTGGAGATATGCCGCGCCGTGCATGAGGCGGGGGGGCTGGTATACGGGGATGGGGCCAACATGAACGCCATGCTGGGCCAGACAAAGCTGGGGGAGCTTGGCTTCGACGTGCTTCACATCAACCTTCACAAGACCTTCAGCACACCACACGGAGGAGGAGGCCCTGGCGCAGGACCGGTGTGCGCCAATTCACTTCTGGCTCCATTTCTTGCCTCTCCTGTGGTTGAGAGAGCTACCCACAGCGATGGTAATAAAGAGACGTACCGTCTCACAGAACCGGAGCACAGCATCGGTAAGACCGCAGCATTTCACGGCAACTTTGGAATGATGGTGAGGGCCTACACCTACATCCGCGGCCTCGGAGCCGAGGGTCTGCGCGAGATAAGCGAGAACGCCGTTATCAACGCCAACTACATACTCAGTGCCCTGAAGGACTACTACCACCTTCCATACGACCGTTCATGCATGCACGAAGTGGTCTTTTCCGCCAAGACCCAGAAGGCGGGTGGCGTGAGCGCACTTGATGTAGCAAAACGTCTCATAGACTACGGCATCCACCCTCCCACCATGTACTTTCCTCTAATCGTGGAGGAGGCCCTGATGATCGAGCCAACGGAGACGGAGAGCAAGGAGACCCTGGACTACTTTATCCGGGTGATGAAGGACATTGCCTTGGAGGCAATTGAGGACGCCCAAGTGCTGAAGGATGCGCCTCACAATACGCCAAACAGCCGCCTTGATGAGGCCAGGGCCGCCCGCAGGCCCGACCTTCGCTGGAAACAGGCAGAGGCCTGATCCTCTACCCTACGCCTCAAACTTGTACCCAATACCCCACACCGTCCTGATGTACGTGGGCTTCCCAGGGGAACCCTCCACCTTCTCCCGCAGCCGACGGACGTGCACCGTGACGGTGCTGCAATCAACAGGGGTGCTGTAGTCCCACACCTTGTACATGAGCTCCTCTCGCGTGAAGACCTGGCCCGGGTGGGAAGCCAGAAATAGAAGCAGATCGAACTCCACTGCCGTCAGGTGCATCTCGGTCCCGGCCTTCAACACCACCCGCGTCTGGGGACTGATGGTCAGTCCATCGAATCGCAGCGTCCCATCGCCATCCCACCAATCTGTCTCATGGGTCTGTTTCCGAGATGTGCCGTTCATGGTATTCCTCCCCTCTACAGGGGATGGGCCCCAGTTGCTCGGGCTGCTTTTACACAGCGGTTACTATTCTTAGTATTACTATCTATATACGTCAGTCCACTGAAATTGGATTCGACCAGTTCTGTATTCCCCCTGCATTTTATTGGATGTCCGAACACGCAAAAAGATGTGCAGATGGGTTGATCCTGGGTCAGCAGAGCTTTCTGGGATAAGTTGACATCCCACGAGGCCTATGCTAAATTGCAGTCGAGCCTGCTATTACGGGAGAGGCGGCCTATCCCCTGTGCGAGAATCATTTTCCCCTCATATTCAGCGGTCTGTGGTGACCGTCACTGTCGCAGCATGTCGGCAAACCGGAAGGTGGATTGAGGTGGGTCAACTGAGACAGGGAGACCGCCACAGGTCTGTGGAACAATGAAAGTGGTTTCTGCTGGGGAGAGAAGGAGCGCCCGATTTGTCGACCAGTGTGCCGACATGCTGCGCGACCGTCGGTTAATCCTCGTCAGCAATAGAGGGCCTGTTGAGTACCACGTCTCCCCTGAGGGTAATCTTCAGCCCCGTCGAGGCAGCGGCGGAGTGGTCACCGCTCTTAGCACACTCACCAATTACGTGGACTTCACATGGGTGGCCAGTGCTATGGGGGAGGGGGACCGCCGTGTTGCCCAACAAGCGGAGGGAGGAAGGGTTAAATCCCCCCTACCAGGGCAGAGTCTCTATTTGAGATACGTGGTAACTCCCAGGCGTGTGTACCACAAGTTCTATAACATATTCTGCAACCCACTCCTCTGGTTCCTGCAGCACTACATGTGGAGCTCTCCCTACAATCCTAACGTGGACGACTCCGTATACGATGCATGGGAGACTGGGTACATCCCTGTCAACCGGGCTTTTGCAGAGGCGGTAGTGGACGAGGCGAAGCATAGCGCGTCTCCGCCATACGTTATGCTCCATGATTACCATCTTTATCTTGCTCCCGGCATGGTCCGCGAAGCCCTGCCAGAGGCCCTCATTCAGCACTTCCTACACATCCCCTGGCCGGACCCCGCCTACTGGCAGATGCTTCCAGCTTTTATGCGGAGCGCCATCTGTGAAAGTCTCTGTGCCAGTGATATCCTAGGGTTCCAAACGTCACGGGACGTACACAGCTTCCTCCAGAGTTGTGAAATGTTCGTGGAGCAAGCCACAGTTGATCACACGAAATGTACAGTTACCCTGAACGGTCGTGAAACGGCGGTGCGGTGCTATCCAATCTCCATAGATGTGGAGGAGTTGAGAGGCATTGCCAACTCCCCAAGGGCGCTGGAATACGAAAGAAAGCTCAGGCCCCTGTTGGGAGAGAAGACCATTGTTAGAGTGGACCGTGTGGAGCCAAGCAAGAACATTGTCAGGGGTTTCAAGGCATATCGCCTTTTGCTGGAACGCAATCAGGACCTCATAGGAAAGGTCAAGTTCCTCGCATTTCTCGTCCCATCACGGACCCATATACGGCAGTACCAGAGATACCTTCAGGAAGTGGAGGGCCTAGTCGCTGAGATAAACGAGACCTTTGGCAGCGAAGACTGGCAACCCATAACTGTTTTCTACGAGAACAACTATATCCAGGCCATGGCCGCAATGAAGCTATACGATGTTCTCCTGGTCAACTCCATCATAGATGGTATGAATCTGGTGGCCAAAGAAGGGCCTGTGGTCAACACCCGCGGCGGCATCCTCATCCTCTCCGAGACTGCTGGGGCGTACGCCCAGCTTCATGAAGGGGTGTTGGCTGTGGCTCCCGCAGATGTGGAAGGGACTGCCCAGGCCCTGTATCAGGCCTTAAACGCGTCCGTAGAGGAGCGGGAGAAATGGGCCAACCTACTTGTGCAGAAAATAGAGGAAGAAGACGTAATCCACTGGATGGAGAGCCAGATTGGGGACATGAAGGCTCTGGTCGGTTAGCCGTTGGCGGTTAACTCGGATACGTTCTGGCAATCCTCTGAAGCAACTCCTCGGCCTCGGTAACCCCTTCCAAAAGAAGGTCAGCCTCCTGCTCAATACCAGGTGGGGTGTTCTGTCCCAGGACACCAATGGCCAGTCCTGCGCAAAGACCCTCTGAAGTGAGAGCATGAAGCGCCTTGAAGGCGTCCACATCCGGCGTGTCGTCACCAAGGTACAGCACGCCCTTGAGGCCGTATTCAGTTGCCAGTTGTCTCAACGATGTCCCCTTGTCCACTCCCACAGGAGGTCGTACTTCCACCACCAGCTTGCCCTCCGTTATCAGAAGCCCCTGAGCATCGGGGACATGGGCCAGCATATCGAGGATGGCTTTTCTAGCTATCTCCGGCTCTTGACTGAGACGGTAGTGGATGCCAATGGATACACCCTTGTCCTCCAATAAAAGTCCGGGTATATCCAGGTCATTGCGGAGCTTATCCACAAGCCCTTGGATGGCCTGTGCGTATTCGATGGCTTCCTCCCTAACCTCCAGCTTGCCGTCTCTCCATATGTCAAGGCCGTGGCTGCCGACGTATACCGCGCCATTGATGTCAAGCATATCCCTGGCTTTAAATGAGTTCCGCCCGGTAAGGACTGCCACCAGGGCCATGCTGGATGTCAGTGTTGTCAGGGAGCTACGGCACAGGGACGATACCAGGGTCTCATCCGGGGTTGTGGTGATTGCAGCAATCGTCCCATCGATGTCGGTGATCAGACCAACGGGGGACTGATCCAGCACTTTCTGGATCCGAGGGAATTGGTCGAGAGCATTCGGCTTACTGATGAGTTTCTCCTGCACACTCGCCGCTATTGGCTCGTGTGGCCGGCCCTGAGGGCACTTGCAGGGAGTTTGGGCTTTCTGGCCAGGAAGATAAAGACCGTCCCAAGCAGCAGGGAGAATATGAAGCTCATGAAGGCTATGTGATAGCTACTGGTAAGGTCAAAGACCAGCCCTGCGTATATGGGCCCAACCAGTGTTGCGGGTATGAGGAACATCTGCATAAATCCCCTGATTGTGGCGTAGTTCTTGCGCCCATAGTAGTCTCCAACAATTGAGAAGGAAAGGGGAATGGCGCCACCGTAGGCGATACCGTATATCACGACAAACAGCCACACCATGAACATGTTGCTGACAGTGTCCAGGATCAGGATGCCAAGCGCCTGCATAAGATAGGTGGCGATGAAGAGATACCGTTTATCTATACGGTCCCCGAACCAACCGAAGCCAAAACGCCCTATCATACTGATGAAGACCATTCCTCCAAGGGCCCCGCCTGCCTGCACCGCAGAGATGCCTCTGACGTCTGTAAGGTACTTCACTTCGTGAACAACTATCGAGGTCATGCTGACTGACCTGGCACCGAAGCCAAGTATCAGCATCCAGAAGGCCAGCGTGAGGAAGGTTTCCTTGAGAGAGAAATCGTACTGAATCCAGTCCGGCTTCGGAGAAGACGGACTCTCGCCTTCCACCTGCGTGGAGGTGGCGGTAACTTCCTCCGGCTCCGCACCATCTGGAAGATACCCGTACTGCTCAGGTTTATGTCTGAGAACCAGGGCCAGGGGTAAGACGATTATGAAGATGCCAATCCCCCCCAGGAAGGCTGCTGACCTCCAACCGAAGGCGTCTACCGTCAACGCCAGAGCGAAAACTGTCGCACCGCTGCCGCCTGCACCAAGGGAATAGATGGCAAAAGCCCGGGAACGTTTTGTAATGAACCAGGAGTTTATGGCAGCCATGCTGGCGTGGCCGAAGCCCGTGTTGCGTCCAACGGACATAATACCCGCGTAGAGAAAAATGAAGGCAGCCAGTGCGTTCACATGCAGGGGGCCTATGGAAAACCCCTGGACAATGCTCATCAGAAGGAAACCGAGTCCGAAGATAGTCCCACCGATTAGGGCCAGCTTCCTTGGTCCAAACTTGTCCACCGCCCAGCCTATGATCGGCCCTTCCAGCCCACCCTCCAACCGGGAGAGGGAGATGACTGCGGCGCCAGCCGCTGCGCTCCATCCAAACTCATCCAAAAGGGCCTTGTAGAAGATGGGAAAGCCGTAGAACCAGAGTCCAGAGCCGTAGAGGTTCATCCCTGCTGAAGCGAATACCACGTACCAGCCATAGAATATTCTTGGCTGTTTCCTCACTCCAGCGGGGTTCCCAATTTCGGCTCCTATGGTTTCAGCCATCTGTCAGACTTCCGCAACTCACCAGCCTCTTTAATGCCAAGTCCGTACGTCCGGTTCGCCGCGCGATGCCGATGCTAGCCAGGTTCGAGAAGATATTGAGAGCAAGAATTAGTCGTACTCCTCTTCCTCTTCTCCATCATCATCTATTTCAACTGAAGTGGCACGCTGCGACAGTCTGGGCAACAACGCATTGTTCTGGTCACGTTTGATCTTGCGGGGAGGCAGCCCGTCAATGGCGTCTCTCACCTGAATGGCGTCCTCCACCTTCATAGTCCTCATGTCCAGGACAACTCCCTGAATTCCGACGTCCTGGAGCACCACCATCTCATTCTGGTTCAATGCGTGGGAGCGTAACAGTAGAAGTGGCTTGGAAGTGATGTCCCTCACAGAGCGGATCTGCATCAGGTTCATCACGGACAGTGGCGAAACTTCTTCCAGACCGGCGAGGAGTACAGCGTCCACCGGGATCTCCTCCAGGGAGTGTCCCAACTCTTCAGGGAAATCTGCTGGTATGGTTATGAACCTGCCCAACTCTTCATCGGACAGCACTTCGGCAGGTGTGTCGAGCGTGGAAAATATGAAAAAATCTCCGCCCGCCTCTTTGAGGTCATTTAGGGAGTCGCTGGTGAGTGTCTCTGGCCAAACCCCCCAGAGGGCATCTCCCGCTATGTCCTTTGCAGCCTTCAGTTCGGACTTTGCTGCCTTTCCCGCGGCTATGATGTAGGAGTCAACCTTGAGCTGAGAGCTTGGGATTGTTGGTTTCGTCCCTGATAGAGCTACCAGGAGCAAAGAAGGAATCTTATTGGCAGTACGGTTGGCCCCAAAGCCCATAGGTACAGGCGTGACAGTGCCTACATTTTCCAAGCGGTCGATCAGTTTGCTCATACGCTTCTCCTAGCGGTGGCGAAGCCCCAGGCAAATCGCAGCCATTCCAAGGCAATACCCTGAAATGGCCGTCCAATTCTGCTGAGGCGCAGCAGCCCTGTGAAAGATGTCCTTGTGAACTATTGAGGTGGTCTTAGTCGGAAGAAGGCAGCCTGCGTGCATCCTGCAGGGCCATTTCCTTGTCACAGCACAATACTGGGCCTTCACCGGCCTTGGTGCACAGTGCTACTGTGCCGCACGTTTCACACTGATATCTTTTGCCGAGTTCATTTGCCATGTTTTAACCTCCTGCCTTATTCCCCCTGGTAATCCCGAAGTAGAGGGGTATCTACTTTTTTTCTACTGGCTCTCCGTGGCAGGACATGGCTCCATCCCCAGCCGTGGTGACGATAAACTCAGAGCCGCAAGTTTTGCAGAAGTATCTCTTTCCTGACTCGTTTGCCAACTCTAACCCCCTGATTGTAGCTTTTCGGTCATTATAGCTTTCGGGGTAGGCTCGGTCAACTAGGCCGCCGCTGCCGTTGACCAAGAACCCCTGTGCCTGGAACCAGGGCCGTAAATCACGGGCAGGGCAGACATTGAACCCCTGGTTTGATATGATAGTTTCGTATGACACCCCTCGCAGAGACCAAAGAGAGCCCTCGCCGGCGCCTTCCTCCCTGGTTCAAAGTGCCCATGCCAGGCGGGAAAAATTACATCGACGTGCAGAACCTGCTGCAACAGAGCGAACTGCATACCGTTTGCGAAGAAGCCCACTGCCCAAACATCGGGGAGTGCTGGGAGAACCGCAGCGCCACCTTCATGGTACTTGGAGACATCTGCACTCGCGCCTGCCGTTACTGCGCCGTGAAAACCGGCAGGCCCCTCATCGTGGACATGGACGAGCCTCAACGACTGGCCCATACCGTCGAGCGTCTTGGCCTCCGTTATTGCATTATAACCTCGGTTGACAGAGATGATCTTCCTGACGGAGGCGCCTTCATCTTTGCCCACTGCATCAAGCAGGTCCGACAGAGGTTGCCTGAGTGTCGGGTTGAGGTGCTCATCCCGGACTTTCAGGGGTCTAGGCCAGCCCTTGATACTGTGATGCGGGCTGCCCCGGATGTCCTCAACCACAACATCGAGACTGTGGAGAGGGTCTTCCACTCCGTTCGACCAAGGGGTGATTACAGGCAGTCGCTGGAACTGCTGGCCGCGGCCAGAGAGATCTCGCCCAGGGCAGTAACCAAGTCGGGGATGATGGTCGGCCTTGGTGAGGAGTGGGACGAGATAGTCCAGACCATGAAGGACCTCCGTTCCGTCGACTGTGACCTCCTGACTATAGGCCAATACCTGAGACCATCCTCAAAGCACGTTCCCCTGGAAAAATTCTACACTCCACAGGAGTTCGAGGAGTTGCGAAAAGAGGGGGAGCGCCTTGGATTTCGCCATGTGGCCTCCGGTCCCCTGGTACGCAGCTCTTATCACGCCGAGGAGCAGTTCGTCACCGCCAGACGCTCCTGACGACAGACATAGTTTTTATGTCTCTGGCAGCTCCAGATATTCTTCTCTACAACGCCACGGTCATTACACTGGACCCGCGCATGCCCCGCGCTTCCTAGGTAGCTGTAGACCGGGGCAAGATAACCGGCGTCGGTATGGGCGAGCGTGGTATACTGCCCCTGATTTAAGTGGGAGGACTAGAGGTGCCCTCGTGAGGGAACTATACGGAGACAATCAAACAGGCACTTGTCCACACTGTGGGCAACTCACTCGTTTTGTCAGTACAACCTACCGACTTGAATCCGATCGTGGGGAAGTCCAACCTATATCTCCCAATAATTTCCAGGAGCTTTTTCTCAAACCTGGTAGGGGGTCTACAGCTAACGTACACTTGCAGGCTTCTGAATGTTTTCTTTGCAAAAACGTCGTCGTTTGGATTGGTGAATGGTCACATGGATGGAGAGAAACCCGTGTGTGGCCGATTGGCTCTGAGCGTCATATTCCTGATGGAGTTCCCGAGCACATCGCCAAGGTTTATAAGAGAGCAAGTAGGCTACTGGACTACGACAACGTGGCTTGTGCTGCCTTTGCTAGAACATGCCTAGAGAAAATTCTAGACGATAAAGGTATCCCTAAGTTCCGCGATATCAGGAATCTTGAAAAAAGGATTGAGAGATTCGTGGCTGATGTGCCTATGAACTCTGCCTTGCGAGAGAACGTGGATAGTATCAGAAAAATGGGCAACTTCATTCACCTGAACGAGACTGTATTCACAGGCGAGTTTGATGACATTGATTCTGGGCAGGCAACGTATGTTTTAGATATACTCAACGATCTCTTTGAAGAACTGCATGCCAGGCCGAAGCAGCAGGCGGATAGGCGTAGGCAACTGGAGGAAATGGGCAGAACTACTCCTCCCGCAAGCTCCTGAGAAACACATCCCCTCCACTATAGGCGCTGTTTTCGTGACTGCGCTTTTTGTAGAATTCACTACTCCCAACCACTCCTGACAGCTGAAACGCTATGTCCTCAATCGCTCCAGACCTGATCCTGCACAATGCCAGTGTCATTACTCTGAATCCTTCGATGCCCAGGGCCTCTTGGGTAGCTATAGACCGGGGCATGATAGTCGGCGCAGGTACGGGCGAGCCTCCCATTGCTACAGGCGGCTTTACAAAAATCATCGATTGCCAGGGCAGTACGCTGATACCCGGCTTCAACGATGCCCACTGCCACGTGCTTGCCACCGCCGCCTCACTCCTTGCGGTGGACTGTAGCCCCGCGGCCGTTTCGTCCATCGAAGACATTAGGCAAAGGCTGCGAGAGCGCTCCGTCCAGGTCGCTAAAGATACGTGGCTTCGGGGCATGGGGTACAACGATTTCTACCTACAGGAGAAACGCCATCCCACCCGGTGGGACCTTGACCAAGCTTCTCCCGACAATCCCATAAGGCTGCTTCACCGGTCGGGGCATGCGATGGTGCTCAACAGCAGGGCTTTGGCCCTGGCCAGCATACATAGAGATACATCAGGCCCAGAAGGCGGCGTCATAGAGCGGGAAGAGGGCACAGGGGAACCCACAGGCCTCCTCCTGGAGATGAGCGATTACCTGGATGGCGTGATACCTCCCCTGTCCAGCGAGGAAATTGAGAGGGGTATCGGGCGATTCAATGAACGGTGCCTTGCCCTTGGCATCACGTCCATCCAGGACGCGACCCCCGGAAACAACCTGGAGCGCTGGAAATCTTTTGAGAGGCTTAAGGAGCGGGGTCTGCTTACTCCGTCGGTGACGTTCATGGCGGGGGCCGGACACTTGCACGAATTCCTGCAAGAGGGGTTTACTTTCGGATACGGGGCGCAGCACGGACTGCGCCTTGGCGCGGCAAAGATAATGGTTACGATGACCACGGGGTCGCTCCGTCCGTCAAGGGAGGATCTGCGTATCCTGGTGAGGGAGGCCCATATCAACGGCTTCCAGGTTGCTATCCACGCCGTGGAGGCCGAGGCCGTAGAAGAAGCCATAGACGCCATACGTTTTGCTATTGGAGATAACTTATTTAACGAGCTTCGACATCGTATTGAGCACTGCTCCGAGTGCCCGCCTCACCTGGTGGAAAGGCTGGCCCGCAGCGGGATAACGGTCGTCACCCAGCCGGGGTTCCTCTACTACAGCGGGGAGCGTTATCTGGCCGAGGTTCCCGACGATAGGTTGCCCTGGCTATACCCGATTCACTCTCTACAAGCTGCAGGGGTTCCCATCGCGGCAGGCTCCGATGCCCCGGTCATTCAGATGAACCCTATCATGGGAATATACGCCGCGGCGACCCGCAGATCGGAGTCGGGCGGTGCGGTGCTTCCCGGCGAGGTTGTGGGCGTAGAGGTCGCTCTGCACATGTATACGCTTGGAAGTGCATACGCGTCTTTTGAAGAACTCGTTAATGGCTCCATTCAAGCGGGCAAGCGGGCTGACCTGGTGCTATTGGACAGGGATCCCACGACCGTTGACCCTGAAGAAATAAAGGACATCCGCGTTATAATGACGGTGGCACGTGGACAGGTGGTGTGGGAGGGGTGAGGTTCGGAGCGCGGCGACGTCTCGCTGTTGCTCTGTATTGAAGGGACTTATTTTAGAGGGTATGCTTCTACCGTTATGTTCGCTATCTTTGCGGAAACGAAAACCGGAGGAGTGCAGAGGGGACAGAGTCCCCTCTGACGGGGTCTGGGGGTGTCCCCCAAGGGGTATGTGACACAATCGGCATAAGCTCTATCGGAATCGCCAAGCCAACGTCCAGCGTCCCTTCGTCACTTACATGAACTTCGACCCCAAGAGCGTTGAAGATCATTCGCCAATCATCAACTGTAGCACAGGCGAGTTTCCGAGCCAGATGCTGAGGTGGACCCCAAAATTCGGACAGGTGGTTAAGGTCGTGTCTTGCTCCTAGAATGACAGAGATAGAGA
>JAQBZZ010000086.1 GCA_027622595.1 Chloroflexota bacterium | reverse complement strand
TCACCAGACCTCCATCCAGCGCCTGATCTCTCGACTTCCAAACTGTCCCACTTTTGCTGGTTGCTAACAATCAAGCTTTTCCCGAGAGTCACGGCTTAGGCGGAGGCCGCTCCGCAAACGGTTTCCACTATCAGCCGGGTGACGACGTAAGGGTCCATGTTGGCGTTAGGCCGCCTGTCTTCTATATAACCCTTCTGGTCTCGAGCGACTTGCCAAGGAATCCTCACGGACGCCCCCCTGTCAGAGACTCCATAGCGATAGTCCTTGTACGAGTTCGTTTCATGGAGGCCGGTCAGTCGTTCCTCGATCCGGTCACCATAGTTGGCTATGTGAAGGTCAGCCTTCGTGCCGAGAGCCTCGGCCGCCGCGATACACGCGTCGTAGTTTTCTCTCATGTACTTGGTTGAGAAGTTCGTATGTGCGCCAGCACCGTTCCAGTCGCCTCTGATCGGCTTTGGATCTAGCGTCGCGGACACATCGTGGTCCTCACCTGTGCGATACAGGATCCATCTCGCCAACCAGAGCTGGTCACTTACCTCTACGGGACCGAGTGGCCCGACCTGGAACTCCCACTGGGCGGGCATCACCTCTGCGTTGATTCCGGAGATACCGAGACCAGCAAACAGACAGTTTTCCAGGTGGTCTTCGACGACCGGACGGCCGAACACTTCATCCGCACCGACGCCACAGTAGTATCCCCCCTGCGGCGCGGGGAAGCCGTTGTTGGGCCAGCCAAGCGGTCGGGTGCCATCGAAAAATGTATACTCCTGCTCAATACCAAACCAGGTGTCGAACTCCGCGTACTTCTCGGCAGCGGCCACGCAGGCGGCTCTGAAATTCGTGGGGTGCGGTGACATGTCGGTGAGGAGAACCTCACAAAGAACCAGTTTGTTGTCTTCTCCTCGAAACGGGTCAGGGCAAACAAAAACGGGCTTCAGTACGCAATCCGAGTTGCTACCTGGAGCTTGTTCGGTGCTCGACCCGTCGAAGCCCCAGATCGGCGGGTCTTCTCCCTCTGGCACGACCTTGGCTTTGCATCTCAGCTTTGGCGTAGGCTTCTGACCATCCGTCCAAATATATTCAGCCCTATAGGAACCCAACATTTCACCTCCGTGATTTGATTTTGAGCCGATAGCTTGACCTAATTGTGCCACAGCGATGTTTCTCGTACCACCCAAGAAAAGTATGCTGAGTTCGTTTGTCCGGACGATGGCCTGCGTACGATAACTGACGCCTAGCTTACCGTAGATGTTTGCGGTGTGCGCTTGACCGCGGCCAGGCTGATGACGAGTCCCCATCGGGGAATACGTGCAGCTGGGGCATTGTGAAGAACGTCAAATTGAGACCCCTGGCTTTAGCTTTTCCACATGTCCTTTACGGAACTTAGCTAACTTTGGTGAGATCACCGCTTGGCAGTACGGTTGATACTTGTCCTTTAGATAGAACTGTTGGTGATAATCCTCTGCAGGATAAAACGTAGCCAGCGGAGTAACCTCAGTCACGATAAGACCACTCCACGTGTGGGCCTCATTCAACTCCGCGATTGCCTCCTCCGCGGCGATTTGTTGCTCCGGAGTGTGGTAGAAGATGACCGATCTATACGATGAACCTACATCGTAGCCCTGACGGTTTAGGGTGGTCGGATCATGGATTGTAAAGAATATATCTAGGATCTCTCTATAGAGGATCATCTGGGAATCAAAAGTTATCTGAACAGCCTCAGCATGTCCGGTTGTCTCGGAGCAGACTTGCTGATAAGTGGGTTGATCAACATGGCCGCCAGAGTACCCTGAGACGACCTGAGCCACCCCGTGAACCTGTTGGTAGACTGCTTCTAGACACCAGAAACACCCACCAGCCAGTGTCGCCAACTCTGCATTGTGATCATCCATAGCCGTATCCTCCAACAGTTTGAATAGAAGTTCAATGCGATTTGCCAGGTTGAACAATAGCTTACCTGAAGCATGCACCACTGGCCTGCGCTCCTCCCTCGAGTCCGAGTTTGCTAAACTCGTACCATGAAAACCTCAAACTACAACCTGCTATCTCCGGAGGAGCGCTTCGTAATCGAGGGCAAGGGCACCGAACGACCCTTCGCCGGGGAATATGATGACTTCTACAAGACGGGCGTTTACGTTTGCCGCCGGTGCGAAGCAGAGCTATATCGTTCCGACGACAAGTTCGACGCTCACTGTGGATGGCCGGCGTTCGACAAAGAGATACCAGGCGCAGTGAACAGGCTACCCGACCCTGACGGCATCCGAATCGAGATTGAGTGCGCCAACTGCACCGGCCATCTTGGCCACGTTTTCCTGGGCGAAGGGTTCACCCAGACCAACACCCGTCATTGCGTAAACTCTCTCTCGATGAAATTCGTCCCAGAGGAGCCTTCCACGACCAGTGCATCCGAATAATAGAGAAGGGACGCGAATTGTTGCCATCTCAGGGTCTGCCTTACGAGTCGGGGTGCCTACGAGATGCGCTGGAGGTCACGTCAATAGGTGTGTAAACGACATCAGGCGGCGACCTCCTCAACGATAGCCTCGATGGCCA
>JAQBZZ010000085.1 GCA_027622595.1 Chloroflexota bacterium | reverse complement strand
AGGCCTCCGCTTCGCCATCCGCGAAGGTGGCCGAACAGTGGGCTCCGGCGTGTTCACCAAGATTATCGAGTAGAACCATGGCAAGGAAAACAGGGGCCCGAATTCTTGTGACGTTGGCCTGCCCCGAATGTAGGGAGAGGACCTATAACACTGCCAAAAACCGCCGCAGCGACCCCAACCGTTTGGAGCTGAACAAGTTCTGCCCGCGTTGTAGAGTCCATCGGGTGCACCGCGAGGTGAGGTAGCTGTGGCACGTTCTGGGCCAGGCGGTATGCTGCGTAGGCCATCCTCTGGGGAAGCCGGACCCCGGCGAGGGATATTCCAGTTCTTCGGCGAGGTGGTTAGCGAGCTAAAGAAGGTGACGTGGCCCTCCCGGCAGGAGACCGTACGCCTCACTCTTCTGGTCATAGCCGTGTCGGTCGCCATCGGAATCGTCCTGGGCGTCCTTGACCTGCTGTTCGCCCGGCTTCTGGACATAGTAGTGTCCTCGACATAGCTCGTTCTAATGCGACATTTCAAGTCAACTGAGTATCAATAGCGGCATGAACACCCAAACGGCAACGGAACCACTCTGGTACTTCGCCCAAACCTACTCCGGCCAGGAGGATAGGGTAAAGAAGAACCTGGAGCAGCGCATTCTTACCATGGACATGCGCGGCAAGATATTCCAGGTTGTGGTGCCCACGGAAGAGGTGGTGGAGATCAAAGAGGGCAAACGCGTCCCCAAGCGGGTGCGTCTCTACCCCGGCTATATCATGGTGCAGATGGACATGGACGACGAAAGCTGGTACGTGGTACGGAACACTCCCGGCGTGACCGGTTTCATATCAGCGGAGGACGACAAAGACAAGAGGGCTAAGCCTGTCCCGCTGGAACCGTGGGAGGTGGCGAACATTCTCCAGCAGATCGCATCGGAGACGCCCAAGACCCGCATCGGCTTTACCAAGGGCCAGAGCGTTCGCATAACCGACGGCCCATTCGCCGAGTTCATTGGGGTGGTGGACTCCATAGATACGGACAAAGGGAAGGTGACTGTGTTGGTCTCTTTCTTCGGTCGCGAAACCCCTGTGGAGTTGGACTTCCTACAGGTGGAGAACCTATAAGGCCACCTTTGTCGGGCACCTTCCAGGACAGCTGGTAGAACCCCATGACGGAAAAACGTGTTGAAATAGTGTGCCCCTGAGCCTGAAGAGATCCATATAACTCATTGAGAGCGAAAACAAATGGCTAAGAAAATACGTGCCATAGTCAAGTTGCAGATTCCCGCTGGTCAGGCAACGCCGGCGCCGCCAGTGGGGCCGGCCCTGGGCCAGCACGGCGTCAACATCATGGCTTTTGTGAAGGAGTACAACGCCCGCACGGCCAATCAGGTGGGGATGATTATCCCTGCGGAGATCACCGTGTTTGAGGACAGGTCGTTCTCCTTCGTGACGAAGACACCTCCCGCCTCGGAATTGCTGCGCAAAGCGGTTGGGGTTGACAAGGGAAGTGCCCAAGCCCTCCACCAGAAGGCTGGGTCAATACCTAGGGCTGCCGTTCGAGAGATAGCCCAGACCAAGATGAAGGACCTGAACGCAGGTTCCATAGAGGCCGCCATGCACATCATAGAAGGCTCAGCACGCAGCATGGGCATTGAAATAGTGGAGTAGTTACATGGTCAAAACCAGCAAACGTTATGATGCAGTGGCGGCCCTGGTGGACAGAGACCAGGCATACGATCCAGCAGCAGCCATAAGCCTGGCCAAAGAGACGGCCACCACCAAGTTCGACGAGATGGTTGAGCTGCACATCAGGACCGGCGCCGACCCCCGCCAGGCGGATCAGTTGATAAGAGAGGTGGCGCTACTCCCGAGCGGACTGGGCAAGCCCGTCCGGGTGTTGGTGTTCACTCAGGGGGACGCCGCCCGCGCGGCCCGAGAGGCAGGCGCCGACTACGTGGGCGATGACGACCTGATCGAGCGGATTGAAGGAGGGGGGGTGGAGTTTGATACATCCATCGCCACCCCGGAAATGATGGGTAGAATCGGGCGGTTGGGAAGGGTTTTGGGGCGACGTGGCCTTATGCCCAACCCGCGTACCGGCACAGTTGTTCAGGCACAGGACATCGCTCGCGCCGTGGCCGATGCCCGGAAGGGACGGGTGGAGATACGCATGGACCGCACCGCCATAATCCACGCTCCCATTGGCAAGTCCAGCTTTTCGGAGCAGGACCTGCTGGAGAACTTGACCTCTGTAATGGAACTGATCGTGCGGGCCCGTCCCGCCACAGTGAAAGGGCAGTTCATTCGCAGCGCCTACCTTACCGCATCCATGGGGCCCAGCATCCCTCTGGAACTTGCATCCCTGCTGGCCCTAAGAGTAGAATAGCAACAACTAGCCGAAGACAGCGGGTGCCCCAATGACATTGGGGTCTAAGCGAAATGGCCCGCCGAGGTAGGATGTTCGCGACCGTCCACGGGACGACGTGAATCCCCTGCTGCCTTCGGCACAGGGGATTTTCTTTTTGGGGGAATATCATGCCGCAGAGCAAAAAGATACAAGAGGTTGAAGAACTCAAAGAGAGGCTATCGCGCAGCACCGTAACC
>JAQBZZ010000084.1 GCA_027622595.1 Chloroflexota bacterium | reverse complement strand
AGCGCCGAGATTCTCCGAACGTCCCGGGCCATTAGCCAGGTCAGGTCCGCAGCGAAGCTGGAGAGCACAATGAACCTGCTGCGAGATAAATGCGGTCTGCAAGATATGCGAAAGGCTGCTATTGCGCCCGTTGTTATCCTAGCCATCCTGGGCATGGCGTTGGCCACCGGCTGTGCTAAATCATCTGAGGACAATGGCCAGGGCGAGGTGGCACGGGTCAGCAGGCTTGACTTGTTGCTAGGCGAATATTACTTCGAGGTGGAGAGCCGCGCGAAGGGTGCTCCCTTGGAGTTGCAGGCGGGAAGAAAGTACACGCTGAGGTTTATCAACATGGGATCAGAACTCCACGAAGTGTTGATAGGCAGAGATGTGGTGACGGAAGATGGCCAACCCACAAGCTATCGACGGAACATGCTGGATGGCGTTAGAACGGCAGTAGAAGGCTCGACAGCGGTGGGGGACAGGGTAGGGGACTTCGAGGTAGTGGCCGGAGCCATTGAGGAGCTAGAGTTGGAGCCTGGCGTGGTGTTGGAGGTCAAGTTCACCATACCTAAGGACAAGGTGGGAGAGTGGGAGTTGGCCTGCTTCATACCTGGCCACTACTAGAGTGGTATGCGTATTCCCGTTTTGATCACGCGCTAGAAACGACAGTGGCATGTACGCGACACGGAAGGCCAAGACACCTATTAGGGACTTCCCTTGTTCCCATGCTCAACTGTCAGGTGGAGGGTGAACCGTTTATCGCACTCGTGGATAGATCTCATTGTGCGATTACCGCATCCCACGGTCTACCCATCGTTTCTGAGCATCCTACAGCCTTGAATAGGTGGACTAAACAACCCTTGGCTCGGGCACGGGGAATGGGCCGGGAGTGGTGCGCCACTCCTCCGGCATCAGGAACTCTTTTGGCACGTCCCCCAGACCTTCGGCCTTGAAGTTCTGGCCGTTGCGGGCATACCCCTCCGCCGTGCGCCGTGCCATCTGGTGGTGGCGCTCCGTAGTGGGGCCGCGCACCTCCGCCGGAATACCGGTCACGAAGGAATACGGCGGGATCTCCTTGCGCTCCAGCACCATGGAGCCGCTGCCAACAATCGAGAAATCGCCGACGATGGCTTCTCCGTTGACGGTTGCGCCATTACCCACGAGGCAGTTAGCACCGACCGTCTTGGCGTGGCAGATGACATGGTGGCCGAGTGTTGTGTACGGGCCATACCAGGCGTCACTGTCCGAGTGGACTACGCAGTTGTCCTGGATGTCCACGTACTCTGACAGGACGATTTTATTGATATTCGCCCGGATGATGGTACCGGGCCAGACGCTGCAGTAGGGGCCTATCTCCACGTCCCCCACGACGTACGCTGCCTCGCTGACAAAGGCCGTGGGGTGGACCTTCGGAGACTTGCCGTTGAAGCTACGGATCATAGTATCGTCCTCCTGCTACAGTTGACCGTGCCTATGCTCGCTGCCGGGGTTCCGGTTCCAGACCTCGGTGAGGACGCCTGCGGCGGTGCGAGGGTGCAGCCATGCGGTGGCGCGGGGGTTGACCTCACGCGGGGATATGCTGCCGACCTGTTGCAGGCCCGCCGCCTTCGCACGGTCCATGAGAGCGTGTACGTTGGGCGCGAAGGGACAGATGTGGTGGTACACAGAGACAAGGGGGGCCCTCTGAGCCACCAGCCTCGCCGTACCGCTCTCGGTGGTCGTGGGGACGCTGACTTCGAGGACCGTGCCACCTATGGGGAACTCCAGCAGGTGCACTGGGTCGCCGGCGGCGCGGTTTGGGTCGCGATCCTGTGCTGGCTCCAGACCGCGCTCCATGCTCTTGTCCTCTCGCAAGCCGAACACATCAGCCCAGAGGTGCCGCGCCTCCTCCGCGCTGCGGCACGCTACCCCAACGTGGGCCATGCCTGTAATGAGCCCTTCGCCCCGGTAGAATGGATGGACGTAGTAGTTCTGCTCCCGGGTGATCTGGATGCGGAGACCCTGGGTGGTCTCCGGGTCGAGAAACAAAGGCCCATTCGTGCGTCCATTTCCTTCCAGCTTAACGCCCCGGCTCTGGAGCATCCCCAGGTCAGCCGCTATGTCCGTGGAGGCCAGAGAGATGTAGTACATGCCGGACCGCCCGGCAACGAACTGGCCTGCGGGTGTATCCGGGCTGTTGGGCTTGGAGATTTCCAGGTACATCTCTCCAATCTGGACATCGACGCTGGTGACGCCGTCGAAGGTGCCAGGCCGGCCCTGGGGCCAGGGGGAGCGGTGCTCGTCTATGGACAGGCCCATGCCGTCAACATAGACCTGCTTCGCGGTCTCCAGGTCGGGGACCAAGATGCCGATGTGATCTATTCTTGTAAATGCCATAGCCCTCCCTTCTTCGTCTGAACCGTCTCTTCCTGGATTCGCCGGAAGGTTAGTTTATACTAAATGGCCCTGGGTCATCCTCCTGGAATGGCCGTGAGAGTCCTGCCTGCTACCCAGCCGTGTTGCACCAAAGCAAGGCTCAACATACAATAGCGGCAACAGATCAGAGTGCCTGACCATCTCAGGGAGAAAAGCATGGTTCTCAGCGACAGAAGTATAAAAGAGGAGTTGGCGAAGGGGCGCATCGTCATAGAGCCCCTGGACGAGGCGGAC
>JAQBZZ010000083.1 GCA_027622595.1 Chloroflexota bacterium | reverse complement strand
CGTTCTTGACCACAACCGTCACCGTGTCCGCACCGCCGGTCGCGTCGGCAGTTTTGTCCAGGACCTGCACCAGCACGCGGTTGTACGCGGTGGCGGCGTTGGACACGTAAAGGGTGTTATTCACCTTCGTGTCCTGGGCGTCCACCGTGTTCGTGGCGATGCTGGTGCTGATGACAGCCACCTGACCGGCACCGGCGCCGGGGTCGTGGACTTTGACATCCAAGACAACGTCACCCGCTGTCTTCGACATGGTGCCGTCGGACGCAAGCGCCGGCAGCACATACAAGAGGGCAAAAATTGCCACTACAACTACGCTAACAATCCCAAATCTACTCTTCGACTTCACTTCCTACCCCCTTGTGATCCGAAAGTGCTGGCTAGGCTCAGACACTATTTTTCTGCACACAGAACCGCCCACCAAAAGGGTGGTGCGGCGTTTGCGGACGTTTCGTTGGCGCTCCTCTTCAGGAGCTGGAAAGGAGTTCGGCAATACGCCCCCCTCCCGTCTGATTGTCAATCTGTTCACTATGCGAGCGCCGCCTGTCGCCGGCGGCTCCTTCCGTATGTTTCGGTCCCGTATCGCCCGCACGTGGAACCCCCTCACGCACCAAGCGCCCCGCCTCGCGAGCGAGGGGCGGCAGTGTGGGAAGAGGGGCATCCCCTCGATCTTGTCCGCGAGCCGGGAACGGCGTCGTCACCCGCTTCGCGCCAATACGCAAGTGACTATAGGGGAACGGCAAAATGAGTGTCAATAGGTTCGTTACGCCTTTCCCACCAGATATTGTCCTACTTTTGGACGACCCGATTGGGCAGGCTGGAAATGGAGGCTCAGCGCCGGGCGAACCCGGAAACACCGGGACCTCCATTAGACCTCTTTCGTCAGGAGACCTCTTTCGTCAGGGTCGCGACGAACTCATCGTTGTTCTTGGTACGGCTCATGCGCTCGATGACACGCTCGGTCGCCTCGGCCGAATGGGTCGAGTCGGAGGCGATCATCGAGCTCATGCGCCGCAGCAGCCACACCTGGCGCAACGCCAGCTCGCTGAGCAACAGCTCTTCGCGCCGGGTTCCGGACCGCTGGATGTCGATGGCTGGGAAGGTCCGCCGCTCGGCGAGCTTGCGATCGAGGTGCAGCTCCATGTTCCCGGTCCCCTTGAACTCCTCGTAGACGACCTCGTCCATGCGACTGCCCGTGTCGACGAGGCAGGCTGCGAGGATCGTCAGGCTGCCGCCCTCTTCGGTGTTGCGTGCAGCGCCAAAGAAGCGCTTCGGCGGGTAGAGGGCCACAGGGTCCATGCCGCCTGAAAGGGTCCGACCGCTGCTGGGCAGAGCGAGGTTGTAGGCCCTGGCCAATCTGGTGATGCTGTCCAGCAGAATCACCACGTCTTTGCCGGACTCCACCAATCGCTTGGCTCGCTCCAGGGCAAGCTCCGCCACGCGGCAGTGGTCTTCTACCGGGTCGTCAAAGGTGGAGCTGAAGACCTCACCGTCCACGGAGCGCCGGACGTCCGTGACCTCCTCGGGCCGTTCGCCGATGAGGGCTACCATCAGGTTCACGTCCTTTTCGTTGGTGGTGATGCCCTGGGCAATGTGCTTGAGGAGGGTGGTCTTGCCCGCCTTTGGCGGCGATACTATCAGTCCCCGTTGCCCTCTCCCAACGGGGGACAACAGGTCCATCAGCCGGGTGGAGAGGTTGTCCTTGGTGGTCTCAAGCATCAACTGCCGATCCGGGAAAACAGGAGTGAGCGTGTCAAAGTTGGGCCTCTCCCGGGCCGCGTTGGGCTCCAGGCCATTTGTCCCCTCGACTCGCACAAGGCCGTAGAACTTCTCACCGTCTTTGGGAGGCCTCACCTGGCCCATCACCATATCGCCGGTCCTCAAGGCAAAACGCCTTATCTGGGACTGGGAGACGTACACGTCATTGGAGCTGGGTCTCAGGTTGGGCTGACGGAGAAAACCGTACCCGTCGTTGATGATCTCCAGAAGGCCGGAGGCCAGGATGTAGCCCTGTTGCTCCGCATAGGACTGCATCATCTTGAAGACGATCTCCCCCTTGGAAAGGGAGGCGAGCCCATTGTCCAGCCCCACCTCGTGGGCGAGAGTGAGTAGCTCCGGTTTGGTTTTGCTGCCGAGTTCACCTAGGTTCATCACATTCTCCAGAATCGGTTTTCTATGTTGTGGGGGTGTGCCAAGCATCCTGCTCGGGGTAGCGTCTGCTTCCTGCTATGGGGGCCATGGCGCCGAGGCCAGCCAGGGGACCGGCCAGTGCCATCACCCTTTTTTCATGAGAACACCAGGTGGAGGGAATCGCAAGCATAGAGCCCGCCTATGCTCCAAATACACCTTCCCTGTCCTGGCTAAAACGGTGTGAATCTGCGACCACAAGTGTGTTGTTCACAGGCCGCATGGCATCCGGCCCCGGAGCCACACTGTGGGCAATCTCAATAGGGCCTGACCTCCGCCCCTTGCAAAAGCCGGGATTGGGCAAATCACAGCCCACTCCCTCTTTTCTCTCACCACCGCCGGTTATCAGTCAGACCGCCTATGCCGCTGGGGGTCGGTGACAGGCAACTGCCGTGAACGCGCTCCTGGGAATCGGGGTTCGTCGTGGGGGAGTTCCTGTCCGAACTGTCGAGGTTAGCGAGAACCGTTGTCCTCCGTGTCCCTCCACTGTACCACACCTTTTTCCAGTCCGTCCAC
>JAQBZZ010000082.1 GCA_027622595.1 Chloroflexota bacterium | reverse complement strand
CCGGTGCGGGTTGGGGCTCCGCCGGTTGCTCCATCGCCTTGGCAGGGCGTACCAGGAACAGGAACCCGCTGCATATCCACCAACTCAGGGCCATCACCATGATACCTACGCCAAACCCGCCAAAGAGGTCCGCCATGCCTGCCACCAGGAGCGGTCCAGTGCCGGAAGAGATTGTGATCAGGGGACGGACTTTTCCGATGATGGACCCAAGGTTACCTCGTCCGAAGTACGCTGCCCACACCGCCTGGCTCAGACCGACCCACCCGCCGATACCGAACCCTGTGATGGCCCCTGCAGCAAGAGACGCGTTATCTGGAAGTATCTGGAGCAGCGGCACCGTCAGACCGGTGTAGACAGCAATGATCATAAGCGTATGCCGTATGTGCGTCTTATCTGCCAGCCAACCCCAAAAGAAGCGTCCGGTGAAGCTGGTGAACCCATACGCAGCAAAGGCCCACCCCGCTACCTGCAGGGAGAAGTCTCTGTCCACAAAGGTCGGGACCAGGTTGGTGGGGTAGGCCGTGGGGGAGAAGCCCCCGAAGAAGGCAGCACCGACCAGCAACCACAGGGTTGTCGTGCGGAAGGCCTCCTTCGCTGTCAGGCTTTGCTCTGGTACCCTACTCGCCCGAGTAGCCGACTCCTCGGTGTCGGTGTCCCCATCGGTCTGCAGCCCCACATCCTCCGGACGAGTCCTCAGAAGGAAGGCTGGGAGGACAGCCAGGATGATGGTGAAGACGCCCATGGTCACAAAGGTAGCCCGCCACTCAAAGGCCTCCACAAAAGGAGGAACTATGAGTGGAAGAGTCATTGCGGCGAATCCCGTGCCCATGGACGCAAGGACTGCGGCTCTAAAACGTTTGCGGACGAACCACTTGGGCACAATGGCGGCCTGGAGCAACGCGCCGGGCCCCGCGCCGAACAACCCGCTCAACACGCCGAAGATGAGCCAGAACTGCCACTGGCTGTCTACTAGGGCCACCAGCATCAACCCTATGCCTGAAACCAGACCACTAACCACCGCCAGGGTGGGAGCGCCTCTGCGCGAATCCAGGTATTTCCCAAGGAAGAACCCGCCAATCGAAGCGCCCAGGGTACGGAGGGTTATCCCTGCAAAGATCGCAGACTGACTCCACCCCAGGTCTTCCTTCATGGGCACAGAAAGGATCGCCGTGGACCAGAGGGCTCCGGCGGTTGAGAATGCCTGCATGAACACAATGGCCACGATCACCCACCCGAAGAAGAAGGGCAACCGCGCCTGCCAGTGGGTCTCAGTAGGAAGGTCGTCCTTCGGTGATGTCATAGGAATGTGGGCACAATGAGCATGGAGTATCACTCCGACCAAAGATGACGACTCTAGTATACGTGTACGACAAGGAACGGCAAGCATAAAGAGGTTCTCATAGGTGAGCGAGATGCAACTAGCCGCAAAAGGTATAGGGATGGACTTCCGGTGGTAGAATGGCATCGGTGTTTACTGTAGAGTGGCGTACCGTAAGAGCGATTGTTCGGCGGTATGCCTTTCGCTACCGGATTGGGGACCCAAGTAGGTCTCCTGCTCAGGAGGTAGCCCGATGCGGTTGTTTCGGTTTGTAACATTGGCAGTGATGTCCCTGTCTCTTCTGGCTGCCTGTGGCGCCCTTGAGGGTGGGGAAGGGCCACAGGGAGAACCTGGCAGGACCCCTACAGAGGCAGAACTCACCAACCTGGTGAACCAATCAATCACGGATAGGCTGGATGAAGTCCAAGGGCCGCAGGGGCCGCAGGGCCTCCAAGGACCGCGTGGCGCTACAGGCCCCCGTGGGGTTACAGGGGCCACCGGCACTCAAGGTCCTGAAGGCTCCCAGGGGCCAATCGGCATCACTGGCGGGCAAGGACCCAAGGGTGATACCGGGCTACAGGGATTCCAGGGCATTCAAGGCATTCAGGGCATTCAGGGGCCGCCAGGCCTTCCGGACACCATCGCCACCCTCGACTCTCCAGTCACCTTGGCCGGAGTGGACTTTGACCTGTCCGCCAGCCAGAACAATTGGGTGAGCATCCTTTCAAAGACCATCACCATTACCAAGCCATCCAAAGTGCTGCTCATCGCCAGCGCCACAGC
This sequence comes from Chloroflexota bacterium, assembly GCA_027622595.1. GTDB lineage: Bacteria > Chloroflexota > Dehalococcoidia > Lucifugimonadales > UBA2985 > JASLXI01. The sequence goes on along the minus strand of JAQBZZ010000082.1, from coordinate 662 downwards.
ATCTATGAGCTGCGCCATTAACTCAGAGTGCGACTACTTCTTCTGGATTGCAGTGAACACAAGCTTGGTTGACCCCGGTGACGCCCGAGCAGTCCAGATAAGTAAAATGAAACGGCAGATGAGCCTCCCTGTTGCGCTCAACCGTGTCATTGCACTAGGCCCGGGCAAGTACACCATACACGTGATGGGCTTCAACGAGACGCCTATCGGCCCTTTGATCAGGAGCGTAGAACTTACGACGATGGTGATAGAAGACTAGACCATCGCCTTCACATCGCTTTCATAGTAGCAAGCTATAGCCACCTCCATAAAGACCTTGGGGGTGGCTATTTTTATGCCCATGAAAGTTAGGCGCCATCTTCCTTGTGTAGTGTATCAATTACAGACTCGTCATTCCGGCGAAAGCTGGAATCCATAAGACGGTTCAACGGCCTTCGTCCTAGACACTGGCCTTCGCCGGTGCGACATTCAACGTTTCTCATCTCGACGGATGAAACTGATGCACTGCCCTTCCTTTATAAAGGAGTAGTCCTTTCGAGTTACTTTCTTTCACCCCCGCTATCACTCCCCCAGATGATGTCTCATAGGTCGGGAGAGAGGAAGATGACACCGTAGATGCAGAAATAGGTTGCCATGGCAGCCGCGCGTATGGTCTGCAGGGA
>JAQBZZ010000081.1 GCA_027622595.1 Chloroflexota bacterium | reverse complement strand
AAGCTCATGCGTACCAGCCGACGGCTGGTGCAGGAGTTTGGACGAGAGCCGACCAGCGAAGAGATCGGCTTTGACATGGAAGTCACCCCTGAAAAGGTGCGGCAAATCCTTGCAAAGAAGACTAAACAGGACGCGTTCAAGCCCCTGCCACCGTGGGGAACATGAACGATGTGGCAATACCGCCTGTCGTTGCAGTTGTCACAGCAAACTTGTCTGTCCTTAAGCAGCCATACCTTTCTTCAAACTTGCGCTCCGAGTGCCCATGATGAATGCGATTATGGGTACTCTAGCACCTGTTTATCTGGCTCCCCGGCAGGTTAAAGTTCGTCAAAAGTAAGTGTCAAGTCGTACCTCCTTTGTGGTATCGTACCACTTGTCCTCCATCCTCCTGGTGGATACAATCTTCGTAATTGACCATGGTCACATTGTGGAGCAAGGCACGCACCAGGAACTCCTGACCAAAGGAGGTCTGCAAGCTGCCTTCTACGATGAGCGGTTCAAGAACCAGCTGGAGGATGTAGGGAGACGCCAATACCAACAAGCGAGAGTCCTCGCTTGGTCTGGCAGACAATATGAGCGCTAGCTAGTCCAGAGTGAGCGCAGTTTTTAGATCGAAGCAGAGGTGTAGGACCATGGAGAGCAGAGGGCCGAATCCGGTGCCGATTAGTTGATGAGAGGCACATATGTGATGCTGAATAACCTCGATACAAGGCCAAGAACGGTGCGGTTTAGGATTAACTTGCCCGGCAAAATAATGATGCGGGTTCTCGAATCTCGTGACCGCCTTATGAGCGGGCAAACCCTCATAGAACTGTACAAAGATGAAGCTCACGTGGCACTTTACTCGGCTGCGCTGGCCCTGCACTTGCTGCCGAGGCACGGAGAGTCCAAGAATACGCGTTATGGAGCGGTGCTGGCAGATACTGGTGACTTCTTAAGATTTCGCTTTCGAGCTAAGGTTCCAATTGATACCGGTAAAGCGTGGACGGTAGACGATGAGGTTATTGCCGACGCCACTGATAGGGAACTAGTCGATTATGTGATTAAGCGACTGGACGGCTTGTGCCATCAATTCAGCGATGGTGGAACAGTGGGAATTACAGAACTGCTGAAATCTCTGCGTCAACTCAGGGAGTTGCTGAAGATTGCAGCGCGACGACTATACCCTGGGAACCCTGAGGAATATGCTGATTATGAGGCAATGTTCGCAGAATCCCAGCAAAGGCCAATGCTCTAGAGTAGTAAGTGCCTGGACGTTGCCAGTTGAACTCAACTCCGAGTCTCCGCTCAGCGGCCCAAATAATGTTCTAGAGTACCTGAGGAAGCCTGACCAACGTATCAGTGGGTCGGCCCTGAGCCCTGGAATCGATTCCCTGATGCCATTTTCTTGGCTGAGGGAGTGTCTGGAAGTGCGATTCAACCGCGGAAACCGGAAATGCTTATCTGCGCAGATCTAAATGCCGCTGACATTCGCCGCCTTGACAACATGCTTTTGATTGCCATGCAGAGAATATCTATTGCGGAATCAGGACTCCCGACGGGACCAAACTAATCCCGTCACATCTCTCACTAGCAATGTGCCAAAACTGCATGGAGCACGCACCTCAACGTCGGTGAGAGAAAAACATAGCGTCACTCGTGAACCATGACCCTCTGCGGTCATCGTAGGACTATTCACCCCTCAGGATTAGTACCGATGGGCTATGCTCTGTCGCCAGCATTGGTCGTATTCTGGGTACAGCCGACAAAAAGGCATGACCAGAAGCCAGAAGCCAGAAGGAGGAGGCCTATATACCCTGTATTTGATGACGAGAATCAGCAAGCACCCGATATATTGCAAGATGTATTTCAAGAGAGAGCTCCAGCACGGATTAAGGTGGTAGGTGTTGGAGGTGGAGGATGCAATTGTGTTAGGCGCATGATGGATAACCCTGTACGCGGCGTCGAGTTCCTGATGGTGAATACTGACATCAAATCCCTCGAAAACTCCCACTGCGACGTAGAGATTATCCAGATTGGGAACAAAGTAACTCACGGTTGGGGCGCCGGTGGCGACCCAAACATGGGAGCGAGAGCGGCCGAGGAATCGGAATCAGAGATCAGGAATAGTCTCAAGAACTCCGAGTTGGTGTTCGTTACGTCAGGAATGGGAGGTGGTACTGGAACCGGTGCGGCTCCATACGTTGCCTCGCTTGCGAAAGAGATGGGTGCCCTGGTGGTAGGAGTAGTCACGACACCCTTCAGCTTCGAGGGAAGTCGCCGCATTGGACAGGCGATAGCTGGCGTTGCCAGGCTACGACCCTTCGTGGACAATATGATTGTGATCCACAACGACCGCCTACTTCAGTATGTCGATCACGATGCGGAAATGATGGAGGCATTCAAAACTGCGGATGCAGTGGTAACACAGGGAATTCTGAGTGTTTCCAAGTTGATAAACGTCCCTGGAGAGATAAACGTGGACTTTGCCGACGTGCGGACCATCATGGGATTTCAAGGTGGAACGCTTATGGCAATAGGCATGGGCCGTGGCAAAATGGGAGCGTTGGAAGCAGCGAATCAGGCAATAGCCAATCCCCTTTTGAACTTATCGATTAAGGGGGCTCAAGGAGTTCTGTTCTCAGTAAAGGGCGGACGGCAGCTTACCTTGGGTGGAGTTAATGCGGCCGGCGAACTCATCGGCGGATATGCTCAGAATAACGCATCCATTTTCTTCGGTATGTCTTTGGACGATTCTCTTGACGACAACGTAGAGCTCACAATGTGTAAGACGTCAGCGATTTTGGACACTTTTTGAGGCCTAA
>JAQBZZ010000030.1 GCA_027622595.1 Chloroflexota bacterium | reverse complement strand
AGGGAGCTATGCCAGTCCATTTCCGTCGGGTCACAACACCATCATTTAGTTTGATCTGGGAAATGGGGGGTAAGTGGAAATGTCGCGGGGGAAGGAGCACCGATGCAGTCTCTAAAACAGCCTTTCCAGCCTCAACGCCAGGAGTTCGCTCCCGTCGCCCAGCGTCCAGTACCAGATGAGGTAGCTTCCTGCACCGATGAGGGCGAGGTTGCCTGCAATGCCGACGTATGGGAAAACGCGGTGGAGTACCTGTGAGACCGTCTCCCTGAAAAAGACTACAGCCAGGGTTATCCCTGTGAGCACCATCCCCATTCCCAAGCCATAGCTGGCAAATCGCAGCAGGGAGGAGAGTATGTCAAGGTCGCCCAGGTTCTGTCCTGCGAGGATTCCCACCGCAGCCAGGAATACGGGAAAGGCGCACCCCAGCGAGCAGATGGCATAGGCCATGCCGAAGAGGAACACCCCCTTTATGCTGCGCTCGTTGCTTGTGCTGACCCTGGAGGCGGCCCAGACGCCCATGTGTTTTCCACTGATGAGCAGCCAAAGGCCAAGGAGTGCGATCCCTACGCCAACGCCCAATCCGGCGAAGGGGACGATGTTGAAGATGGCGTCCCCGCCGACGGTGATGATGAGTCCCACGGTCAGGGATAGGACAACAAACCCTGAGGTCACAACTCCGCCCAGGTAAAAGCCCCGCATCACGGCCCTGAGAGGGTCGGTGGTCTCAGAGTTGCCGCTCAGTTGATACCCTATGTATGCGGGAAGCATGGCCGCGCCGCAAGGATTGAAGGCTGCCACCATGCCCGCACCGAAGGCAAATGCTACAGGCACGTTGAAGAGGGAGTCCAGCAATTTTTCCTTTGCTCCTTGTGTGTATTATACACATTTGGTCACTGGACTCTTCAGGCATCTGCCATTAGCCAACTGCCACAAATATGTGAATAATAGTAGTTATGAGTACATGCAAGCACTTATAGGAGAGTGAGCACATTTGGCAAGGAATCTGAGCCATGTGGCTACCCAGTTCCAGCAGATTATCGGCAGGTCTATTTTACCTCCCTCAGAGATTTGGCATTGACTACCTCAATCCTAAATGTACAATGGTACGGTCATTGAGTGATGCAGACGCTTTGGACGGCGAGGCTTTAGGGCGCGTGTTGAGGAGGTGGTGAGAATAATGCCTGAGGCCTGACGGAAGGAGACATGGATGCAGGATAGGGAAAACGTTACCCCTGACACCGAAGCAATAACCAAGGGGCAACGGCTCACTCTGCTGATTGTAGCGGTGGCTGGACATGCTCTGAAGCACATGTTCAATGCCGCCTTCTTCATTCTGCTTCCGCAGATTAAGGACAGTCTTGGTCTCAGCAATACACAGATAGGTACCCTATCCACTTTCCGCGGCCTTGCGGGTGGATTCGCAAACATCCCTGCGGGGTTCATAGGAGACAGGTTCGCCAGACGGCGCGCCGAGATTCTTGGCGGCTCCATAATTCTCGTGTCGGTTTTTGCCGTGGCGCTGGGATTTGCGACAAATTTCTGGACGGCGGTGATAGCTGCCTCTCTATTCAGCGTAGCCATTACGTTCTGGCATCCTTCGGCCATATCGTCACTTTCGAGAGAGTTTGCTTCCCGTAGAGGGTTTGCAATTTCTCTTCACGGTACTGGCGGCAGTATGGGTGAAACCCTCGGGCCGATATTGGTGGGTTCACTTCTAGGGCTTGTCACCTGGCGTGTGGTCCTTCAGGGGAGTGTGATACCGGGTCTGGTCTTTGGCATAGCGATTTGGGCTTTCCTCCGTTCCATTCCAACCGCCCAGTCATCTGGAGCAAGCATATCGGGATACTTTGGGTCAGTATCCACCCTTCTGCGGAACCGCAAGCTTCTGCTGGTCCTCATCTTTGCAGCCGGATTTGCCGGTGGTCAGAGTACCATTCTGACCTTTCTTCCCATCTATCTGAACGACGACTTGGGAGCATCCAGTGTCACCACAGGTCTGTATCTGTCCCTGGCCCAGGTGGGGGGGATTGTGTCACAGCCGCTGATAGGATTTGCCTCAGACCGTTTGGGTCGTAAGCTTATCCTGGCTCCGAGTTTGGCGTTTTTGGGACTATCGTTCATTGTGCTCGGCATTGTGCCATCGGGTTGGATGTTTGGACTTGTAGTGCTTGGCATGGGAGCATTCCTTTTTCCATTGATGTCCATCCTGCTTGCCTCGGCAATGGACCTGGTGGTAGTAGGAGCACAGGCTACCACTGTCTCACTGGTGTTTGGGTCGGCGGTTATTGTCTCGGCGTTCGCACCCGCTCTAGGAGGGGTGCTGGCCGACTCGGCAGGCACAGAAGCTGCGTTTATGTTGGCTGCAGGGATTGTGCTGTCGGTCGCGTTACTGTCGGCGGTGACCCGTTGGCAGCCCGTGGCCTCCGACTCGCACTGAGTATTCTTACAAGTTTTGTTGACAAGGATAGCTTCCTCTCCCTACAATGACGGCGACGCGGAGCCTAATATGACAGTCGTTCAGCAGCTTTATGACCTCTTGGCCGTCGATGTGGAAATCGACAAGCATAAGCAGTCAATTGCTTCTATTGATGAGACTCTCGCGGACAATCGTCTACTATTGGGGACTCAACGGGCGGTGGAAGAGACTCAGGCTACACTGAGGGAGCAGGAGACGGTGCGGAAGGACCTGGAACTCATCGTGGAGTCCTATCAGGACAAGGGTAAACAGCTGGAAACCAAGCTCTACGGAGGAACGGTGCGTAACCCCCGGGAGTTGAGGGACATGCAAGTAGAGTTGAATCTTCTTCAGGAGCACCAGAAGCAACAAGAGGAGAGCTTGCTCCTGAGCCTGGAGGGCGTCGAAGATACCGAGCGGAGACTTGGTAACCTGCAGAGTGCCCTTGAGGAGATCCAGACCGCACGACAGAAGCAGCAAGAGCAGCTACTTGGAGAGAAGACGAACCTGGAGAAGGACTCGGGTGTGCTGAACGAGAAACGTCAGGGCCTGTCCTCTCTGGTAAGCCCCGAGCATCTGAGGCTCTACGACTCTCTTCGTTCTATTCGCCAGGGGCAGGCAGTGGCTAAAGTCGATAGAGGCATGTGCCAGGGTTGCCGCATTTCTCTGCCGACCAAGATTGTGCAGTCGGCCCGTACCTCAGAGAAGCCTGTGCAATGCCCCAGTTGCAGCCGGATACTGTACGCAGGCTGATTACATATGAAGGCTATCGGTTACTTCGCTGTGCAGGATAGGGCGCATGGAGAGGCCATGCTGCTGGGGCAACAGGAGGCCTTCTCAAGCTATTGTAATAGGCACGCGCACCAGCCGGTGGTGACCTTTGCGGAGTATGACCTCGACGACGCACGTCCGCGGTACCGGGACATGCTGGACTACCTGAGACAGTCCGACTCCGAGTTCCTCGTTATCATTGCAGGGACTCAGCACTTGGGAGACACCCTGGAGTCCTCGGTGCGCCGGGTTTTGGAACTGGACACCCTGGGGGCTAAGGTAATTTGCAGTGACGACGACCTGCCAGACCCACTACAGCAAGCCCTCAAGCATTGGAATAGTGTGAAGGGGAACAGCGTCAAGGGAGAGCATATCAGGGCGGCCATGATGGCCAAGGCGATCCGGGGAGAGGGTCTTGGCAAGCCTCCCTTTGGATACAGGATTGGCCCTGACGGCAAACTGGAGGTCATGTCCGACGAAGGTGCCACCGTGCGGCTCATATTCAACCTGTACACAAAAGAGAATATGGGCATGAGGCGCATCGTACACTATCTGAATGAGCGAGGGGTCGCAACCAGGACCAGGACTGGGGGAGGCTGGAGCATCGTCACGGTGAGGGATGTCTTGCGAAACCGCGCTTATCTTGGCACGTATACCCGCTTTGGCATGAGGGTTCCCCGCAGCCATCAGGCGATTATTGACTTCGATGATTTCAACCTGACCCAGCAGAAAATGACACAGGGGAGAACTGCGCGTGTGTCCCACGCAAGCGAGCCGTTTTTTCTGTCGGGACTGGTGTACTGTGCTTCCTGCGGGAACCGGATGATTGGGGTGAGCCGCCGACAAGGGTGGAGTCGCAAGGATGGCTCTAAGACAGTAGGGCAGTATCGCTATTACCAGTGTCAATCCCGGACCAATCAGGGCATGTGCGGCTATCACACCTGGCGATCTGACGTTTTGGAAAAAAGGGTACTGGACCATGCCAAGGAGGCGTTGGAGGCAGGAGATGCAAAGTTACATCTGTCCGATGCCGCTTTTAGGCGCACCCCAAATGTGGAGAAGGGCGGCGAACGTCTCAATTTGCAGTTCATGAAGGCTCTTGAGAGCGCCGCTGCCGGAATCACCTCTCTGGAACGGCTCCGCTCCACACTTGAAGAGGTGGACGACCAGAGAAATACTCTGATGGGTAGGGTCTCGTCTGAAGGCCCCCTGACGGAGGCCGTGGCCAGCGGAGACCTGTCATCTTTGTTGCAGAGCTGGGATTCCCTGGATAGGGATACCTCGGGTCATGTTCTCAGGGCGCTGGTCTCTCGTGTCTCCGTAGGCGATGACTCTGTGCAGCTTGTTTTGAATACAGGGGAATAGGCTCCGTGTCCAGCTGGTGTGGTGTGCATTGTTTGACCCCTGTCATTGCCGATGTTAAACTGAAATGGAGTTGATAGGTAGGCTGGGTGATCGCCCCGACACCGTTGGGGAGGAAAGTCCGAGCTCCATAGGGCAGGGTGCTGGCTAACGGCCAGGCGGGGTAACCCGACGGAAAGTGCCACAGAAACAATACCGCCTCGATTTATCGGGGTAAGGGCGAAATGGTGAGGTAAGAGCTCACCGCTCCGATGGTGACATTGGAGGCAGGGCAAACCCCACCCGGAGCAAGGCCAAATAGGGGGACTATGGGCGCCCGGCCTGTCCCCGGGTTGGCTGCTAGAGGCTTCGAGCAATCGGAGTCCCAGATAGATGATCACCGTCCTTCCCCTTGGGGAAGGATACAGGACTCGGCTTACAGGCCTACCTATCAACAAATGCTCTTCCACTTGTCACTCCAAGTGAAGCGAGGAGTCTTGTTTCAATGCTAGGGCTTGTTGTGTGAAGGACAACGTGGTTGGAGGTGAGCGATGCCAGACCAATCAGAGGGGGATATTGGGTGGAATGCAGTCGATAAGGCGCGCAAGGCGTGGGATACAGCACGTGAAAAAGCACTCTCACCTTCATTGGTAAATCCGCATACTATTGAAGATTTGGACAAATGGCAGGAAGCCATAGATGCTGAAGGGAAAGCGCGTGATGAATTCATAACTACGTGGAAGTTCTACGCAGAGCGGAAGAGGGACAGAAACTATGAGTGAAGTAGCCTTGCATGCGGTAGATATATCCCTTCTTGAGTCGTGGTAAAGGCGGAATATGTCTAGAGTCACGCTAGTTGTCCTCCCTACAGTAGTCATGTTTCTGTTGATAGCGTGTGGGGGATCGCAATTGCCTACCACAGAAGCCGATGCAATCAAGTAAGTCAAGAGCGAGTTACATCCGTTTGAACGCGACGGGAGCGTCGAGTCCTGTCGCCTGTTCCTTAAGTGGGCGTCGTGGAGCGCGTACAAGTACATGACTGCCAATGGTAAGGAGACTTGGAGCGTCACTGGTGAAGTAAGTATGAATTACTTGGCGAGCCGCTATCTCAATGACATTGAAACGTTGACTGAAATCCGAAAAGCGCGGGATAAGAATACTTGACTGATTACGAGCGATGGCAAAATTGGCTCTCTGGGACTTTCAAGATGTGCCCACAGTTAACCTACCTTGACACGTGTTTCAGCGTTGATTCTCACCCTAGAAAGTGCATTTTATAAGGTAATTCATGTCACCTGTAGAAGGAGGCGATGAAGTTGTCAAAGATTGAGGACCGAATCCGACTATCACTTGAATTACTGTGTAGCAAACCAGAGCAGGACGGACCTTCAGATGGGGAGCGTGCTAAGTTCCAAGATACCCTAGTTGCAGCAATAGATGAGGCTATTCGCGAGGCGATTGAGCAACACGAATCAACAACCCACACCAAATAGCAATGTACCACCGTGAAGACGCGATCTCTTATATCCTCATATCATCGCTACTTGAAGTGAAGGGATAATTACCTTTAATAATTAGCCCGTCGGTACAAATGATCCGATGCTGCAGTGTCAAGAAATGCTCTCCGACCAACTCAGCGAAGAGATAATCAAGGGTGGGCTATCCACGTCCCTTTTGGGCCATCCCGTCGTCTACCTTCATACCACAGGCTCCACTATGGACGACGCGATGAAGGCGGCTTCGGACAACGCCCAGGAAGGTACACTGGTGGTCGCCGAGGAACAGACCGCGGGCCGAGGGCGGTTTCAGCGAACATGGGTCTCTCCCCCTGGTGTGAACCTTTATTTTTCTCTGCTCCTGCGTCCGGGGCCTGATTACGTCTCCCAACTGACGATGATGGCCTCCCTGGCCCTCGCCAGGGCGTTACGCAGCTTTGCTCAGGACAAAGACCAGGTCACCATCAAATGGCCCAACGACGTCCGAATGGGCGGAAAGAAGATAGCGGGAATACTGGTAGATAACTCTCTGGCCAAGGAGGGCACGGGCAATTTCTCCATAGTTGGCATGGGGGTCAACGTCAATTTCGACCCTCGGGAGTACCCCGACATCGGGGATATTGCCACCAGCCTTCAACGGGAGCTGGGGCATCCCATCCCCCGGTTACACCTCTTGAAGGCGGTCATGGAGGAGATGGAGCAGCTCTACCTATCAATCAAGCAAGGAAACTCGGTACGGGAGGAGTGGGCGTCGTTGCTTGATACTCTGGGCCAACAGGTTCGTGTAGCCTGGGGCGAGCGGGTGTATGAGGGGTATGCCCACGGGGTGGATGAGGACGGAAGCCTGGTCTTGCGCCTTCCCGACGGCTCTTTCCAGACCTTCGCGGCTGGAGAGGTTACCCTTCGCACCTGAGCAGGGCACGCCCTGCACCCACAATAAACTACTGGTACATGGGAGTGACCCTGTTCTACTGTTCGTAAGATGTGGGTCTGCGTTTAGCCCAGGTAGGCACGCTCTGCCTACTTCGCAGAAAGAACACGGTAGATGCCTTCGTCGCGAGAGAGGACGTACAGGGTTCCCTCCATGTCCTGTCCGAAGGATGTGATGGGGAGGGCATCCGTGGCTAGAAAGGAAGGGCTTCGCCCGTGCCTTCGGCTTTGGCTCGCTCGAAGATGTGGGCCGCAACGGCCACGTCCTCAAGGGCTATCCCCTGTGACTCAAACAGGGTGATGTCGTTTGCGGCAGCGCGCCCCGATGCCCTGCCGGTCACGACCTGGCCCAACTCAAGCACGGTGTTCCAGCCGAGTAGTCCTGAGTCGATCGGTATTACCAGGTCGGCGCACTCCAGCTTGGCCTGGTCAACGGCATCGGCAGCGATAATGGAACAACGCATTACCGCTGCGTCGTCGAGCTCACGGCGTGCCAGGGAGTTGGCGCCGGCGGCGTTGATGTGCATCCCAGGCTCCAGCCAGTCGCCCAGGAGCACCGGATCCAGTGTCCTCACGTTGGTGACGGCTATGGCGATGTCGGTTCCCTGGACAGCCTCCTGTGCCGATGAGACCGGCGATACCTGTATGCCAAGCGAGTCGCTCATTGTCCGGCAGAACTCCTCGCGGCGCTCTGGAGTGCGGCTGTATGCCTTGATGGCTTGGATTGGTCGGACGGCGCAGACGGCTGCAAGCTGTGACCTGGCCTGAAACCCCGTCCCGATGATGCCGACGGTCGAGGCATCCTCGCGTGCCATGTACCTGGTCGCGACACCGCTGGCTGCCCCTGTGCGGATTTGCCCAAGGCTTCCCGCCTCCATGACTGCAAGCAGTTGGCGGGGCTCACCGCCGTACAGCAAGACCAGGGGCTTTCCCGCGCCCAGCGCCTTGAAGCCGCCGACTCCCTGACCACCGAGGACGGCCACCATCATGGTCACGCCCATTTCGCCGGCCTGGGCGCGTTCTCTAGGCAGGTTGATTCCGGTGCCGTTGCCCTGCTCCTTGAACCCCTGCTCGACCACCTCTACGGCCTCACTCATGGGCAGGAGGCGGATTACGTCGTCATCACGAAGAAATATCGCCATTACGTTGTTCTCCCTTGGGTTAGAATGGGTGTTGCTAATGCCGTGTCATCCCAATGAGGATAACATAACGACATATAATGTGGAGCCGGTGTGTTATCCCGTTGTCTCCAGCACCAGGGGCGTTTGGACTTGATTGGCCCATTCTCCCATGGAGCCGTCGTAGTTGCGGACCCGGTCGTATCCCAGGAGGGTGAGAACGAATGCTCCGTGCGCCGCACGGATTCCTCCCTGTCAATAGGTAATCACCTGCTTATCCGGGGTGACACCGCGCTCCTCCAGCATGGCCCGAAGCTCGCTGGCCGGCTTTATGGTCTGGTGCTTGTCGCTGGTGACGAAGTTGAGCCATTCCAGGTGGACAGCTCCCGGCACATGGCCTGCTCGCTTGTTTCCACGATCGTTGGTGCCCATCCACTCGCCGTCGGAGCGCACATCTAGGAAAATGGTGTCCGGCTGTCCTACGCGAGACATACCATAGTCCATTAGGCATACCATATCGGGTTGCTCCCGCGGGGTGAATGTGGCCTGCGTGGGTAGAGGCACGTCGATGGTCATTGGACGGCCTTCGTCAAACCACTTGGCCCAGCCGCCGTTGAGCACCTTGACCTTGGCGTGTCCGTAGTAGTTGAGGACCCACCAGATGCGAGCGGCGGAGTTGCCCCCAGACCCATCGTAGGTTACTACAGTGGTGTCGTCTCCAATCCCCATGCTTTCCATGAGCCGGGCAACCTGGTCAGGGGGCGCGACAAGGGGATAGCCGGTGGGGTCTTTGGGGTAGTCCGGGTTCTTGATGTAGTGGTGCTCGCGTATGCCGACGGCGTTGGGAATGTGGGCACGGCGATAACCGTCGTACTGCTCGCAGTCCACTATGCGCAGGTCGGGGTCGTTCATGTGAGCTTCAAGCCAGTCGGATTCCAACAGGATGTCCGGGCGAGCATAGTCGTTGTTAGCCATATTCACTCCCCCATAATTCATTTCTAGGATGTAGCATTACCGTTTTCTTATGCCAGGATTGTATCATAAAGCGGGTCGAGACCCTTGATATTTACTTGTGAGTGGAGAGTTGAGTTGCACTGGAGCACCGATATTCCTATAATGTGCGAGATAGCCGCCGGGAGTCTACGTTTTTCTTATCTGACTATTTGAGGGGTAAATAATGTCATCCGTTGCCGATATGTTGAAGCTGATGCGGGCAAAGCACGACAACCTGAATGCACGTCTGGCATCGGTGCCTGAGAGCCGAATGGGCGACATGGGCGCCTGGGGTCAGAGGCAAATGCCAATTCGGACCATGTTCTATCAATTAATGAACCACGAGATTGAGCATACGGTGCACGCGGTGAAGACACTTCGTGACCTTGGCATTGCCCCAATGGAGGCCAAACTTATTCTGGGGAGACTCCAGGAGGCACGTGGGCAGTTGGAGGGGTTGCTGGTTGGCCTGTCAGACGAAGACCTGAACAGGGCGCCAGATGGCGAATGGTCCATGCGTCAAGTGCTGGAGCACTTCATGGAGACAGAGGACACGTACGTAAATAGGATTGAACAGGCCCTGAACCAACCCACAAGCTAGCTCTTACCCATGTGGCAGGACAAAAAATGGCCGAAAGACCCGACCTGACTTACGAGGTGTTCATAACCCTGGCGCAGCAACAGGGGTTTGAAATGGATAATCCGCGTCTCAAGGAGTTATTTCGGGAGGTGCAGACCATGTTCCGGCGTATGAAGCTGCTCGATCAGGTGGATACCTCCGGCATCCAGCCTGGCTCCGGCTCAATCCCTGCCGACGCCTTCACACCAGAGTAGACGTGCCAAACGAGGACCTGACTCAGCTTTCCGTGTCGCAGTTGGGCCACCTTATTGAGAGCGGTGAGATTTCCCCGGTGGAGGTGGCGGAGGCCTTTATTCGCCGTATCGACGCCCTGCAACCGCGGATCAACGCCTTCATAACCCGCGCGGATGAACACGCCTTACAGGCGGCCAGAGAAGCCGAGAAGGAGATCCTACGGGGCGACTATAAAGGGCCGTTTCATGGCATTCCCGTGGGGCTCAAAGACCTGTTCTGGACGAAGGACGTTCGCACCACATCAGGTTCGTTGATAGATAGCGAGTTTATGTCAACAGAGGACTCGGCTGTTGTCTCTCGAATGAAAGCTGCTGGAGCTTATTTTATCGGCAAGCTCCACATGACGGAGTTCGCCTTCGATGGCACCAGCCTCAACCGGCACTATGGCCCCGCCCGTAACCCCTGGGACCTGGCGCGGATGGCAGGGGGTTCCAGCAGCGGGCCCGGGGCGGCTGTGGCCAGTGGACAGGTCCCCATCGCCATAGGGACAGATACAGGAGGGTCGGTGCGTGTGCCTGCGGCGTTGTGTGGCATCACCGGCCTCAAGCCCACCTTTGGCCTCATCAGCAGGTTTGGGTCTACCCCGCTGTCCTGGTCGATGGACCACGTCGGCCCCATGACCAGAACGGTGAGGGACGCGGCCCTGGCTCTGAACATGCTGGCAAGTTATGACTCTCGCGACCCGGACTCCATTCGAATGGCACCTCAAGATTATTCGAGGGAGCTGGATAGGGGTGTTCATGAAATGCGCATTGGCGTACCAAGTGACTTCATCTGGGAGGTGATGGACCCGGAGGTAGAGGAGGCATTTCGTAATGCCATGGTCCAGATGGAATCGTTGGGGTCGCGGATTCAGGAGATTTCTACTCCAGATTTGGGACTGATCAACGCGGCGGGTAGCGTCGTGCAGACCTCGGAGGCTGCCACCATTCACCGCTCGCGGGTGCTGGCCCTAGGCCAACACTTCGACCCGTCGATACGGCGGCGCATCGAGAGCGGGCTATTCATCCCCGCCGAGGCGTATCTCCATGCGCAGCAGGTGCGGGCCAAGCTGAAGGGAGTGCTGCTGGAATCACTGGAGGATGTTGACATACTGGCGACACCGACCACGGCCATCGCCGCGCCTGGGATAGAGCAGGAACGGGTGACCATACAGGGCCAGGACGTACACATCAGGGAGGCCCTGTTGCGTATCACCCGCGTCTTCAGCACCGTGGGGTTGCCAGCAATATCGGTGCCATGCGGGTTCACGAAGGGTGGTCTGCCAGTTGGCCTACAGTTGGTTGGCAAGCCGTTCTCGGAGAGCCTGCTGCTGCGTGCGGCGCAGGCCTACCAGGAGTCGACAGATTGGCACCTTCGTCGCCCAGAGCCTGTTGAGCAAGAGTGAATAAACTCTGAGCGGTTATCGGTCGGCGTGTCCCAATGACCGTCCCGGAGCCACCTCATCGCGGACACGCTGCTTGAGTTCCTTTGGTTCCGGGAATCGCCCTTCGCCCTTGAGCGACCACACCACGTTGCCATTGGCGCGCACCTCGAATATGCCGCCGCTGGATGGTATGAGTGCGATTTCTCCGATCTCTGCCTGAAAGGTGTTTAGCAACTCCTGCGCTACCCACGTAGCCCTGAGCATCCAGCGGCACTGGGTGCAGTACGTTATCTCTACACGGGATTTAGATGTCATGTCAACCTGCCCAGAAATTCTTGATTATCAAGATTGTAGCAGGTTAAATGCGCGTTGGACAATGATGGGAGAGCTATGGAACATCCATGCGGCGTAGACGGCGCACGGTCAGCCAGAAAAACACGGCAGTTGTGACGGCTGCGCCCACCAGGGCAGCGGGAAACTCGATGACCCTTTCTCCCAGAGGCCCAAAGCTTTTGTCATCCAATCCATGCAGGATGGACAGGGTGTAGCCACGCACGCTGAGGTAACGGACGCCTCCTAAGAAGCTGCTGATTAGCCCCTCCCACAGGAAGACGTAGACGAGCGCGAAGGCAATGGCACGGGTGCTTACCAGGCCAGCCCAGGTGAAGATGGCCGCATATGTGACAACGCCGGCGAAGAGGGCCAGTCCAACAGCCAGCGTGGCTTGAAGGTTGCCGTCCAGCACCAGTAGCACAGCGCCCAAGCTGCTGGCCCCCAATAGCGTTGCCACAACCCCACTGGCTATCAACACAAGGCCGCCGACAATGATCGATGCCAGCAGCTTGGGCAATACGATAAGCCACCGGGGTACAGGCTTCAGCACAATATAGCTAAGGGTGCGGTCTTCAAGCTCGTTTCCGAATGACGCGGTAGCCAGTACCATGGTCACAATCGGCAGTATCCCTGCTATGAGAAGGCCATCCAGCAGTGTGCTGATGAACTCCCCATTGGAGGTAGAATCTTCGTTCAATGTGGCGGAAACGAGAGCGGCCAGTCCTACCGGCAATAGCGCCAGCAGCAGGATGAGTATGAGCCTGGAACGACTGGCCAGCTGGCGTACTGAAATTCTGAGCAGTACCAACATCTTAACGCTCCACCAGATAGCTGAAGACGCTCTCAAGGGACTCGTCCAACGGCTCTACGCGCAAGAGGCGTATGTGTTGCTCTTGGGCCAGGCGCGGGACAGACCGCTGAAGATCGGATACGTTGCGAGTCATAATTTCCACGGCACCCTCGGCGTCTATGGATACTGAGTCAACGGCGTCCAAACGTACCAGAGCCGCGGCCATCGCGCGTGAGTCGCTGGAGACTATGCGCACTTTATATGGTCTCTCGTCCAGCTTGGCGCGGATGGCGTGGAAATCTCCGGACGCGGCCAGCTTGCCGCTGACCATCAGCAGTATGCTTCCAGCCAGCAACTCCACCTCCTCCAGGATGTGTGAAGAGATCAGTATGGTACGTCCTTCGCTGGCAAGCTTTCGCATGAGGTTCTGGAACTCAATGCGCTGGCGGGGATCGGTGCCGTTGAGGGGTTCATCCAGCAATAACACCTCCAGGTCGTGTACCAGGGTTGCAGCCAGCCGCATCCGCTGTCGCATGCCGCGGGAGTAGGTCGACAGCGTCCTGCCCTGCACGTCCGTTAGCCCCACGAGTTCTATGGCCCTGTCCACAGGGGGTGATAGCGGCTCAAGACCGTACAGCCGAGCGGCCAGTTCCACAAACTCTCGCCCGGTCAGGAAGCCGTACACCGATTCGTGCTCCGACATAAAGCCGACTCTGTGATATAGCTGTGGATTGTCCCTCACGGGTTCGCCCAGGAGCTTCACCTCTCCTTCGGAGGGCTTTGCTAGGCCAGCGATCATGTGAAGTAGGGTAGTCTTCCCTGCACCGTTGGGTCCCAGCAGACCGGTTATGCCCGGGTTGACCTGAAGCGAAACGTCGTTCACGGCCACAACGTTGCCGAACCACTTCGAGACGCTCCTGACGTCTATTGGTGGAGCTATTACGGTGGCTTCCTGGCTGTGGCTGGCCTGCGTCATATGCTTATTCTCCTGTATCGCCACCAGAGGACGAACCCCGGTCCGATTGTGAGGAGCAGATACCATGCCACCGGCACGATAGATGGCAACTCCGCCACAAGCTGGGCAAACTCAGAGGTGTTCTCCTCCGGGAAGATCAGGTCATTCACGTGTATTGGTACGTCTGATAGGTTGATGAGGGCGAACCACTTTGCGGATTCTCCAGTGGGAGGGCGACATGGCTCTGGCTCCTGTCCAAATTCGTTGCGCTGTCGGCCGTGGTCCTCTTCACAAATACTCAGTATGCCTGCAACTGGTATTGAGATGATGAACAGTCCGATGACGAAGGCGGCGGCGTATGCACGGCGTGTGGTGAAGGCGGACACTGTCAGGGGTATTGTGGTGGTGAAGATGGCTACCACTAGCCCAGCCAGGAGAAAGCGTGGGACGTCCAGCCAGTTGTCGCGTAAGTAATTTACAGGCTCTTCCGCTGCGAGAACGAACCCTGTGAACAGGACCACCTGTCCCAGGTAGACCAGGGCAAGGGTCACTGAGAGGAAGGCCAGCCAGCGTCCTATCACATAGTCCGTAGGGGACAACGGCCGTACCAGGTACAGACTAATGACGCCGTCTCGCCTGTCGGGGCAGAGGAGCTCTGGAGCGATGATGGCCGAAAAAATGACCAGGAGTGTGGAGATAATCTGATAGTAGGCATCGTGCCTTGGGAAGTCCACAAGGTCACCGGCGGTGGCGGCGGCTATGCTTATGACCACTGCTGGTGTTATAACGGCTATGAAGAGCAGTATGGGGAGGGCCTTGGAACTCCAGCCGCGGCCAATGCCAAGCGCGGTACGGACGCCGTTTATCCAGATGGCCTTGCGCGCTCGCATACGCCCTTCGCGCGGCCCTTCGTAATGGCGATAGCCGAGGTCAAATACCTCGCCCTGTGCTTCACTCATTTGGTGCTCTTCTGAATATATCGGTCAGTCCGTGACGGCGGGGCGCCAGACGTCGCAGGCGGGCGTCGGATTCTACGATGGCGTCGCGTATGGCATCGTACTGCTCATCGTTCTCCGTCTCCACGACCACCGATAGTCCGTCCACGGTTGCTGCAATGCTTCTCTTGGACAGTGCTGCTACCAACTCTTCAAGGTGGTCATCGACGTCGATGTAGAGGGTTTGGGTCTCCTGTGTGAACAGAGATACGTCTCCCTCCTCGGTGACGCGCCCCCCCTCAAGGACAATTATACGGTCGCAAATGCTCTCAACGTCCCCCATGAGGTGTGACGAAAGAAGGATGCTGATGCCAAACTCCCTGCCTGTGCGTCTGACCAACGCCAGCATCTCCTCCCGCCCACCGGGGTCAAGGCCAGCCGTCGGCTCATCCAGCAGTACCAGGAGGGGGTCGTGCACCAGGGCTTGGGCCAGCTTGACCCTCTGCTTCATTCCGGTGGAGTATTCGCCAATGGAGCGGTACCGTTCCTCGTCAAGGCCAACGTGCCGCAGTATGTCGGCGGCGCGGGTACGGGCGTGGGCCGGTGGTATGCCGCTGACCTGCGCCATGTGGGTTAGAAACTCAGCGGCAGTGACGGATGCTGGCAAGCAGTCGTGCTCCGGCATGTAACCGAGGCGTGTGCGGCTCTCTACAGACTCATAGGGCCTTTCACCCAATACCTCTGCGGAGCCGGATGTGGGTCCAATGAGCCCGAGGAACAGCTTGATGGTTGTGCTTTTGCCGGCGCCATTTGGGCCCAATAGTCCTGTTATTCCTTCATTGATCTGGAAATCAACGGACTCAAGAGCTATTGTGGCACCGTAGCGCTTTGTCAGTTCCCTAGCTTCGAGCAACGGTGGCATAGTGAAAGTATACACTATGCTATACGGCCTGAATGACTCCTGAGACACGCACGACAATGCATTGGCTGTGATACTGCATCCCGCTTCTATTGACCGCCTCTATTGACCATAGGTAGAGGTCACAGTAGACTGGAGCGGATTTTAAAATTCTTCAAAACTGCAGCCATGACCGGGTTGCCAATAATTACGTGATAAGTACAAGCCTTCCACTGTCCAAAACAATATGTCACACGACTCGATCATGAACCATGCTACAACAGTGCCCCGTGTCACAGGCCTTTTCCTAGTCCTGGCCGCGCTGTTTGTGACGATGCTGATCACATCAAATATCATCGCGGTCAAGATCATAGAGGTTGGGGGACGCATTCTGCCCGCGGCTATCGTTCTGTTTCCCATCACGTACATCCTGGGTGACATTCTCACGGAGGTGTACGGCTTCCGCTTTGCCAGACGGGTCATCTGGTTGGGCTTTCTGTGCAACACCGTGGCGGTGGCTGGATTCTGGGTGGGTGGCCTGCTGCCGTCCGCTCCATTCTGGGAGGGACAGAGTGCCTACAACACCATCCTTGGATACACGCCGCGGCTGCTGATGGCGTCCTTTGCAGGGTACTTGGTGGGAGAGTTCTCCAACTCCATAGTCCTCTCCAGGCTGAAGGTGGCAACCGGGGGGCGTTGGCTATGGAGCCGTACTATTGGCTCGACAATCGTCGGACAGGGGGCGGACTCTGTAGTTTTCATTACCGTAGCTTTCGCGGGCACGCTGGCGGGAAGCAACCTGATGGAGCTGCTGATTACCCAGTGGATTGTCAAGGTGCTCTACGAAGCGGCTGCCACACCGATCACCTACGCCGTAGTTGGATACGTGAAGCGCCGTGAAGGCCTTGATGTGTACGACCATAGCATCTCTCTAAACCCCGTGTCGTTCCTGCGATAGCTTGAGCACCTGCCAGTCATAAACTAATCGTCGTCACCATCTCCGGTGCCGAAAGTAGCCTCCAAGCCACTTATCAACGCCTGTTTCTCCATAGATGAAAGACGGGCATCTGGATGCAGAAGTGAGTAGTCCCAGGGCGGCATCTCTCCTTCTGATACTTTCTCAGCGGATTCACCGGCTTCCTGCTCACGGACTCCCCATTCGGAGTAATTCAGCACCTCGCGTCC
This sequence comes from Chloroflexota bacterium, assembly GCA_027622595.1. Classification (GTDB taxonomy): domain Bacteria; phylum Chloroflexota; class Dehalococcoidia; order Lucifugimonadales; family UBA2985; genus JASLXI01. The sequence continues at coordinate 1,651 of JAQBZZ010000030.1, read as the reverse complement.
GTTGTCTATGTTACGTTGGATGGGCCATGAGACGGGTTCTGGTGGTCGTGCCCGTATAGGATTATCTGTATAAGCAGGCCTACTATGACTATGCCAAGAACATCCGAGAGCGCCACCTTTTTGAACATCTGCATACATTCTCGCCATATGGGGTTACTGTGGCCGAAGGATGGAGCAGAAGCTGGAAAACGAGAACATTGGTGGGGGCGGAAGAACAGCAGTAACTTCGCGCATGTCTGGAATCCCCGGGATGGAGAAGTGGACTAGCTTAAGGCCGCCTGTCAATGCCTGCAAAAGCCCTCGCCTCCTTCCCCGGATGCCACTCTACATTCGGCTATGCCTGCAACTTCATTATATCATCTCTCCCTCAACCGCCTGTCATTCCTGCGATAGAGTGGACGCGGTATAAACTGCCTCCACAAGACAATTTTAGCTGGGAATGAAGCCCCGCTGCTCCACGGTTTCTTTGATCTTTTGAATGCCGCCTGCCATCTCCCTACCAAATACCTTGTGGTCCACAAGCCATATGAGAGGCGGAAACCACATGGGAAGGGATTTTGGGCTGAAGCGGCGTTCCAATAACGAATAAGTTAGCCTGGTGCCGTCGCCCTGCGGCTCCAGTGTATATGCCCAGCGGAAGGTATTTTGCTGTATGGCCCCGATGCTCACCGTCTCCCAGGCAAGGCGGCGATGCGGCTCGATCTCGGTGACGGTGGATGTGTCCTCCACCCCTGCCTTGGACGAGAGGAGTCCAAGGGACTTGAACACGGAGCCTGGCTTCAATGGCCCGGGCGTTACCTTCGAGATTTTCTCCAGACCATATTTAAGCTCCCCTGACCATTCCACGTGCCGTTCCACGTCTATCAGGTAGGCGAATACCCTCTCCGTGGGCGCATTAATGTGGATTCTCTTGCTTGCCGCGGTCATTTTTGAATTCTCCATAGACGACGGAGGTCATGGGGTTCTACGGGTGTTGCAGATGAGTCGAAGGGTGAAGGGAATGGAGTGGACTTCGTTGTGGGTGCAGGCCGTGTCTTGAGGGGGCAACCTCCTCCGCGTTACTCGCCGATGACCTGGACTAGGACTTCCCTTGGCCGGGGCATGTCCAACTCTATGAGGAAGATGCGCTGCCAGCGGCCAAACTGAAGCTGGCCGTCTATAATCGGGATGTTCTCGCTGGTTCCCAGCAGGAGGTGTTGGCAGTGGGCATGGCCATTCGGGCATTCGTCCTCGGTCATGTTCACAGTCCGAATGGAGAAGTTGTTGTGCCCATAATCGCCGTTACGGGACGCCATTCTCTCGAGGAACCCCTCCATGTCCTTCAGGAGAAGGGGCTCGTTCTCGTTGATCTTGATGGCGGCAGTTGTGTGCTTGGAATACACAACTGCGAAGCCGCTTAGCACCTGGGAATCTTGAATGAACTCACATACCCTATCGGTGATATCTATGAACTCCGGCGCTTTTGTGGTTTCCAGACTGATCCGGTAAGTGCGGGTTTTCATAAATTGATTCTCTGTGGGTAAGGGTTACTGCCTTAGCCTACAGTGAGTAACCCTAGCATAACGACATGAAATTTTCAATATCCCGATGTATTCTCCGTAAATATCCGACAGTCAGGCTCCTTTCGAGAGGGGTGTGCGTAGTCCAAGGC
>JAQBZZ010000080.1 GCA_027622595.1 Chloroflexota bacterium | reverse complement strand
CAGTGCCATGCTTTGTTAAGTGATAATGCCCCGTTGCAAAACTTGTGCATATAGCTTTCGTTGACACAGCTAGGGCGCGTCCATAGAATTGTTGCTACTCTGTTCTGCCCCAACCTGGCATGTGGGTGACACTGATGGATACCGTTCAAGCGTTGTATGAGCTCCAAGAAATGGAGGGCGACCTCCAGAAGAGTAAGGCCGACCTGGCTGAGGTCGTGTCACGCCTCGACCATAACGAGGGGGTTGCTAGGTCAAGAGACCGGGCGGCCAGAGCCAAGCAGGCGTTCACCAAGCTCCAGTTGCAGCAGGGGGAGCTTGATGTGGATGTGCAGGCGACGGCGGCTCGATTAAAGGAGCTGGAACAACGGCTGTACAGCGGCAACACGGCGGCCTCGAAGGACTTGCTTGCCCTGCAGCATGAGATCAAGTTCACCAAGGAGAAGCAGGCTGACCTTGAGGAGAAGCTGCTGGCGAAGATGGAGCAGGTGGAGGCTGGGCAGAAGGCTGTGGCTACCATCGATGCGGAGTTGGCTTCTGTCGAGTCAGCTTGGGAGACTGAGATCCCTACGCTTCAACAGAAGCAGGAGCAGTTGGAGCAGCACGCTAAGGACGTTGCTCAGTGGTACGAGTCGGCTGAGGCTGCGGTGACCCCTGTGGATCTCAAGACCTACAGGGTTCTGCAAAAGTCCAAGGGCACGGCCATTGCGAAGGTGGAGCGCGGGATGTGCAGTGGCTGCACTATCGCGATACCGTCCCACGAGCTTCAGAAGCTCCGCACGTCGACGACGCCGATGCGGTGCAGCAACTGTGGTCGATTCTTATATACAGGCTAGCCAGGGCTAGTCCCTGGACCCACATTCCGTGACCGACGTTCAACCAGGACTAGTCCTGGACCCACACTCCGTGGCTGGCGTTGAAGACCCTCTTTTTTCGCCTATGGCTTTGCTTTGTGTAAATGACCCTCACCCCAACCCTCTCCCACAGGGCGAGGGGGCGTATTTGGCGAATGGGGGCACATTCCCCAAGCCCCTTGCCAGAAGGACAAGCCCTCTGGACTCCCAGGCCGACCACGGTCTGCACCCTCTTTGGAATGTCCCCCATCTCAATCTTCCCCCGCGAGGGGAAGAGGCAGGCCACCTCTCTTTAGTAACCGCTGGCGTATGGGTGTCCCGATGTATCGGGACTGGTACAATGGGGCGGGGCCGGTGGGCCGGGTGGCCGCTCTTCCTGACTTGTTTAGGGGGAGAGGAAAGTCCGAGCTCCAACCGGGCAGGGTGCTGGATAACGTCCAGGCGGGGAGACCCGACGGAAAGTGCCACAGAAATCATACCGCCCCGGGCGACGGTGAAAGCCGGCCCGAGGTAAGGTTGAAACGGCGAGGTAAGAGCTCACCGCTCCAATGGTGACATTGGAGGCACGGCAAACCCCACCCGGAGCAAGGCCTAATAGGGGGACCAAGGGATCCTGGACCGTCCCCGGGTTGGCTGCTAGAGGCTTCGAGCAATCGGAGTCCCAGATAGATGATCACCACCTTCGCCAACAGACCACCTCGGTGAGAAGCTGCGGAGGTACAGGACTCGGCTTACAGGCCTGCCTATCAGCCCCACTGCTTCGGGCTAGCCGCGTTTCTGACCATCTTGCGTTCGCGACAAGTACTACGACGGTAGCCGACGACAATGGCCCCCTCTGACCTGGACATGAACATCACCTCAGCGCACCTCCCAACCGCCATTCTCGGTTGCAAGGTGATCTACCTCCCATCCACACCTTCGACGATGGATGTTGCCAAGGAGGTCGCCGGTCGGGGCTCGCCGGAGGGGACGCTGGTGCTGGCTGAGGAGCAGACCGGCGGCCGGGGCCGGTTCAAGAGGGAGTGGGTATCCCCACCGGGGCAGAACATCTACATGTCGCTGGTCCTTCGTCCAACCGTGGACCAGGGGCGCCAACTGGGGATGATGGCTTCCCTGGCCCTGGCCAAGGCCCTCCGCGGTCACGCGCCGCCGGGCATCTCAATCTCCATCAAGTGGCCGAACGACGTTCGCATCAACTCCAAGAAGATTGCAGGCATCCTGATTGAGGGCTCCCTGCCGGGCCGGGACACGCCGGGTTTCTCGGTGTTAGGCATGGGTATCAACGTCAACCTGGACCCGGAGGAGCATCCGGAGATCCGGGACATCGCCACCAGCCTCCGCAGGGAGTTGGGGCATGACGTGTCCCGGCTGGAGGTGCTCAAAACGTTCCTCCAGGAGTTGGAGACGGCCTATCTTTTCGTGAAGAGCGGAGGGTCTGTGAGAGAGGAATGGGCCGAACATCTGGACACGCTGGGCCACCACGTCCGGGTGGCCTGGGCTTCCCAGACCTTCGAGGGGTTCGCTGAGGGGGTGGACGAAGACGGCAGTCTGCTCCTGCGCCAGGCGGACGGCTCAACCCGCGCCCTGCCGGCCGGCGAGGTCACGCTGCGCGCGCAACCCCCGATGGTAACTCCGTAACCACAGCTACCACCGGGAGATGGACGGCAAGGCGTCATACGTTCGCGCTAGAAGGGGAGAGGAACGCCTGCACCCTCGGCCTGAGCGCGTTGGAATATGTGCATAGCGACGGCCACGTCCTCAAGGGCGATGCCCTGGGACTCGAACAGAGTGATGTCCGCGGCGCTCCCCCGACCGGGCGTCTGGCCCGTGACAACCTGGCCCAGGTCTCGCACACGGTCCCAGCCGATACGGCCGGAGGCCACCGACATCGTTAGGTCCGCGCACTCCAGCTTGGCCTGGTCAACGGCGTCGGCCACAACCACGGCGCATCTTGCCACGGCGGCGTCGTCCAGTTCACGCCGTGACAGAGAGTTGGC
>JAQBZZ010000079.1 GCA_027622595.1 Chloroflexota bacterium | reverse complement strand
TATCAAACCGGGCAGCACTGTTCAGACAAACGAGGCCACCTCTAGCCTCCTCTATATCCAACGTGTCCAAAGACTGGTATCGCATTAACGAAGCCGCCATAGCCCAAGTGATTTCTGGTTCAATATGGTCGAGGGGCCAAAACAGAAGCCGCTTCCACCACTGGACGGGTAAACACACCAGGGAGACCTATGCAGGTCTCCCTGACCTTCATGAAGAAGGCACCAAAGCAAGCGCTTTGGGTTGTACGAGGTCCTGACTGCGCACGTAGTCCAGAACGGTCGCGTTCCATCTTTGCCCGACTTTGGAGAGGGTGGTTACATGGAATAGCGTCCACCTTGACCCTCAAATAAGGCTATGCTAGTATCCCATTGCTCTTCCCGACCCGTCTCGAATCTTGTGTGCATGCCCCAGGTCTGAGTTGCCCCAATGCCAGTCCACCAAGAACTGCCTTCACAACCGCCCCTGAGAAATACCGTCCTGGCCATAGGCGTGTTCGATGGGGTGCACGTAGGCCACCAACACATCCTTGACCGCCTCAAAGATACTGCCTCGCAAGAGGGAATGCTCAGTGGCGTCCTGACCTTCATCAACCACCCCCGCACCGTCATCACGCCGGGGGCCTGCGTCAAGTTCATCACCTCCGTCGAAGACAAGCTTTCGCTCCTGGAGAACGCAGGCGTTGACATCGTGCTCCCCCTGACCTTCGACGTGGAGCTATCGCATTTGAGGGCACATGAGTTCGTTGAGCTGCTCCAGAGCCGCCTGAACATGGCGGGGCTTGTCATGGGGCACAACTTCGTAATGGGGTATCAGAGAGAGGGCACCCCGGAGACCCTCGCAGCCATCGGCCGCGAAAAGGGGTTCTCCACCACCGTGGTTGACCCCGTATCCATAGATGGTGAGCGAGTCAGCAGCACGGCCATTCGAGAGGCCATCTCCACAGGAGACATGGGAAAAGCCTCCATGTTCCTTGGCAGACCATTCGCCCTTCAAGGTAGGGTGATAACTGGCAACGCCAGGGGCAGGACACTCGGCTTCCCCACAGCCAACCTGGACATTCACACAGACCGTTTGATACCCCGCGACGGCATCTACGCCACCTGGGCCGATGTGGACGGAAAACAGTACATGGCGGCCACCAACGTCGGCGTAAGGCCGACCTTCGACGAAAAGGAGCGCACCGTAGAGGTCTTCATCCTGGACTTCAGTGGAGACCTGTACGACTCTGAGGTCACCGTCGAGTTTGTCCAACGTCTGCGCGATGAGCTTCGCTTCGAAACCGTGGACGCCCTCGTCACCCAGATACACGAGGACGTTGAGCAAACCAGGCAGATTTTGAAGGATTCTGCATCACATTAGTATTACAATAGTGGGCAAAGAACCGCCTTCTAAAAAGATTTGAGATAAGCTGGACAAAATGACTAGCAATGCAATAGACCCAAGGACACTTCAAAAAATCATACGGCGCGGCGTATCCGAGATCATCGTCGAAGAGGAGTTCGTGCGCCTGCTTCAGGAGGGCAAGCCGCTGCGCCTGAAGATGGGCTTCGACCCCAGCCGCCCTGACATCCACCTTGGCCACGCCGTCGGACTCCGCAAGCTGCGTCAGCTACAGGACATGGGACACAAGGTCATCCTCATCGTCGGCGACTGGACGGCCCAGATCGGCGACCCAAGCGGTCAGTCGGCAACACGCCAGATGCTCACCGCCGAAGAGGTCAGGGCCAACGCCGAGACCTACATGACCCAGTTCTTCAAGGTGATCGACAAAGAGCGCACTCAGACCATGTGGCAGAGCGAATGGTTCGGCAAATTCTCCCTCGCCAACGTCTTCGACCTCACACGACGGTTCACCGTCGCCCAATTCCTCGCACGCGACGACTTCGCCAAACGCTTCCGCGCGCAGCAGCCCATCGCCATCACGGAGCTGCTCTACCCGCTGCTACAGGCCTACGACTCCATAGCCATTGAGTCGGACGTGGAGTTCGGGGGCACCGACCAGATGTTCAACATACTGGTTGGGCGCGATCTTCAGGGCATGATGGGACAGAACCAGCAGCAGTGCTTCTTCATGCCCCTGCTCGTTGGCACCGACGGCGTCCAGAAGATGAGCAAGAGCCTTGGCAACTACATCGGCGTGGACGAGCCGGCCAACGAGATGTACGGCAAGGTCATGTCCATTCCCGATTCACTGATGATGAACTACTTTGAGTTGCTGACCGATGTACCCACAGAAGAACTCACGGAGATGGGCCGCGCGATGGAGGCCGAGTCCGTCAACCCGATGGAACTCAAAAAGCGCCTTGGCCGTGACATCGTCGCCCAGTTCCACGACCAGCAGGCCGCGCTCCAGGCAGAGGCAACCTTCGAGAGCACATACCAGCGGGGCGACGTGGCTGAAGAGGACATAACGCTCATATCCGCCCCGGCGGGCACGGGCGCAGGCCTGGAGCTAGATGTTTTTGCAATCCTCGTTAAAGAGGGGCTGGTCGGTAGCACCAGTGAGGCCAAAAGGCTTCTGACCCAGGGTGCAATCAAAGTGGACGGCGCCGCTCTTGAGAGCCGCAACGCTCGGCTGGAGTTTGGCAACGTGATACAGGTGGGCAGACGCCGCTTTGCGAGGATTGTCGCCCCGAAATCCTAGCCGGGTGTAGGAATGTCATGCTGAGCCCTTCGGCTCTGCTCAGGATAAACTCCGCGAAGCATCTAAAGCATATGTTGTATGCAGCACAGGTCTTAGATCCTTCACTGCGTTCAGAATGACAGGGGTATTTTCTGCTCATGTACTTCGACGCGCTCGGGTCAAGCGGAGCTAGGATGTCGCCCTGAGCGTAGCGAAGGGTCTGGGATGGTGGGGCCGCCTCCCCGCCAGATTCCCACCCGGACGCCGTGCTCAGACAGGTCTCGCTGTAGCCGTTCCGGGCCATAGGTCT
>JAQBZZ010000029.1 GCA_027622595.1 Chloroflexota bacterium | reverse complement strand
CCTGAGACCAGTGGGACACGATCTTAACAAAGCCCCTGTTCTGTCCTAATGATGGGGTCCACCTCAGATAGTCATTCCACGATTCAAGATCAACCCTGGAACCCCGCAGCAAAGGGCCAGTCTCAGCGCTCGATCAACCTTCCGCACTCTGACCTTCGGGTGGGTAGCCTGGAGCAGGTTTAGGTCTTTGTGTTTGTAGTGGATCCGAGATGTGGGTCGCGCAACTCTGGACGCGTGATGCTCACCACTGCCACGAGTACAGCACAAGCCACTGCTCCAATTACTACGGCCAACGGCGGACCAAGCACCGCTGCCAGCCCTCCGCTGAGCGTGTAGCCGAGGGGAGGGCCTCCTCCCGCCATCATGCTGCGAAACGCCTCGACTCTCCCCCTGAGTGAGTCCGGGGAGATTGCCAGGATCACGGAGTTTCGTGGGATCATCTGTATGGAGTTGGTGGTGCCTAGCAGGCTGGCGGCGACAAGGGTTAGAAGGAACCACGGCGAGAGTGCCAGTATGGCGAGGGCGCCACTGTATGCCAGCACCCCGAATATTGTATAGAGTCCCTTATACTTCATATCGCCCAAAGATAGCATGATCCCGGCCCCAAGCAGGCTGCCGATTCCCGGTGCCGCGCTGAGCAGGCCATAGCCAGCGGCTCCTGCACCGAGCATTTCGGCGAATATCGGCAGCAGGGCGCGATAGCTGCCCAAGCCAGTCGCTCCGAGGTCGAGCAGCAGAAGTGAGACGATCACCGGCTTGCTGCGTACGAAGATCATGCCCTGCATGAAGCTGCGCCAGGGACTTTCGGGTGTCTGTGACGACACAGAGGACGACACAACTCCGATGATGGCTGCCATCGCGGCCAGGTACAATAGTCCGTTTAACAGGTAGACAAAGCCAAGGCCGACGGTTGCAATGGCCACTCCTGCAAGCGCTGGCCCGATGATCTGGGACGTCTGTCCAATCGTCGCGTTCAGCGCCACGGCATTGACCAGGTTCTCTTGCGGAACCAGGCTTGGGATGAGCGCGGTGCGGGCGGGTTGGCTTACAGCGGTGAAGGCGCTGTTGAGAAAGGTGATCACGTAGAGGTGCCAGACCTCCACAGCGCCGGTCAGCGCCAGGACAGCCAGTGTCAGGACCAGGACGGCGTTCGCCACCTGGCCGGCCTGGATGAGACGCACCCTGTTCAGGCGGTCAGCTATGACGCCGCCAACCAAAGAGAGCACCATGTGCGGAGCCGCCCGCGCCAGGCCACTAAGGCCAAGGAGTAGCGCACTGCCGGTCAACTCGTAAACTTGCCACAGGACGGCGGTCTGGAGTAGCTGTACGCCCATCGACGTGAGCAGCAGTGATGATGCGAACCGGCGGAAGTCGCCATATGCCAAGGCACTGAAGACGTTACTTTTGGCTGATGGTGTCTGTGACATTGTGCGCTATTGCTTTACGATGGGGAACGGTATTTTGAGACAGCATTATGCACGAATGGCGCACAGCTTACCAACCATTCATGCTTCTGTCTTGATTTGCTTCTAGTCTCGTCCCGTATTATCTCTGCCCCTCGCCAACTCGTAGTCAGCTACTCCCGTCTCGGGATCTATAGGAATAATGGGCTCCACCTGATAATTGGGACTCCAGTGATCGTACCAGACGTCTCCTTTGTCATCTAGATACCACTCAGATCTCGCAACTGTCCTCTTGAGATGGGTGCGAAGAAACATACGAGACCCCTTGTATACTATGTCTTCCGCTCTATAGGTAAGTGTTATGAATGACTCTGTCCCCATAAGATTAACTCCTAAGACCCCAAACATTCCTCTACAATTGGCCTGGTTGGGGTTTCAATTGTCGTCCCGGAGGAGCACGTTGATCGCCTCCATGTCCTCTGTGGTGAGATGCCAGTCGGCAGCCTTTGCGTTGGCTGTCACCTGCTCCGTCCTTGTGGCCCCTGCGATTACCGAACTCACAGCGGAGTTACCCAACAGCCAGGCTATAGCCAGCTCCACCATGGGGTGTCCACGCTCTTCGGCGAAGTTCTCCAGCCGGCCAAGCATGGCAAAGTTCTTCTCGGTCAGGGTGTTTCCCTGGGCCCGTTCATTGCCGGCCAGACGAGTGTTCTCAGGCACCGCTTCACCTTGCCGATACTTTCCAGTGAGAAACCCGCTGGCCAGTGGTACAAAGGGAAGTATCCCGATATTGTATTCATGACAGAAAGGAACCAACTCTGTTTCAATGCTCCGATTCAGCATGTTGTATTCGGGTTGTACGCTAACGAAGGAGGCAAGATTCAGCGCCCTGGAGGTCCAGATAGCCTCGCATGTCTGCCAAGCGGAGAAGTTGGAGCAGCCTATGTAACATACCTTTCCCTGATGCACCAGGTCGTCCAGCGCGCGCATGGTTTCTTCAATGGGGGTGTTTGGGTCTGGTCGATGAATCTGGTAGAGGTCGATCTAGTCGGTCTGGAGAGCACGAAGGCTGCCCTCCACCTGTTGCATTATGTGGTAACGTGAGGCCCCTCTGGTATTGGGTCCTTCTCCCATGGGGTTTGCTACTTTGGTGGCTATGATGACATCGCCGCGGACATCCTTGACTCCCTTGCCAATGCGTTCCTCAGACACGCCCCTCCCGTAGCTATTAGCCGTGTCTATGAAATTGATGCCCTCTTCTAGGGCCTGACGAATAACGGTCACGGAATTCTCTTCATCTATTCTGCCCCCGAAATTGTTGGTTCCGAGTCCTACGGCAGAGACCTGAAGCCCAGATGTGCCTAGCTTTCGGTATTCCATTAGATTACTCCTTCTTGTAGCTCACATATTCCACAACATGAATCAATATCTCACGACCAATTGGACCCATGAAACTGAAACCAGTCCATATGGCTGCACAAGGAAGGGGGCCGCACAATTATATCCAAAGACAAACTCTGGGTCGAGTTGTCTGTCGAGGTAAGGCACAGAATCACGCCGTTGCACCTGCATGCCTGCGAGCTCAAGAGAGTCTCATCCGGATAAGTACTTACTGTGGCAAGTAGAGGTTCATCTTGGAAGTTCGTGACTCTCTCAACATAGGACTCTTGGACATTACTCGAGTGGCTGGAATGACCTGATGTAATGTTGGCCACATGCACCACACTGCCAAAAGGCCGGGTTTGAAAATACTATGCAGCCAATAGGACAGCCAAGCCGCGTTCACGGGAGAGGCCCACTCCAAGAAGAGACTATTCTAAAGATACAGTCCGAGGTTACGTGCAAGCCTCTGGTGTGAGACTCCCATTCTGATGCAGGTCTGCTGCTACGCTTTGCCTATCCGATACATACCGGTACTGCAGACAGGGCACGTCCCTTTCGTCGCTGGCCTACCGTTCTTCATCGTCACCTGCACCGGATTACTGATCTCTCTCTTGCTCCTGCACTTGACACAATACGCTTCCATAGATGTCTCCTGAGTTTGGGATGGGCACATCCTATCCAACTATGATGAGAAGTGCAAGACCAGAAAGATATCTTCTACAACCTTCGTATTCACTCTGTGCCTGGGAACACAAATCCGTGTCCAAAGGCGGTATCCTGGCTTGAGCCTCAGTCAGTCGCGCTTATCAGCCTCTTCGCTTCCTTGAGTATGCTCGGTAGAATCTCCCCGGTCTGCCCCCGGATAATGTAGTCGGAGACCCCTTCAAATGTCAGGGGCGTCGGCTCGGCGTTCACCTCGATAATCACCGCTGCTGGAACATTTTCCACCGCGTATATGCCCGTCGAAGTTGACCTCTCTACCTCCATCTGCCTCTGCCGGACGATCCTTGGTAGCTGTGCGAAGGGGTAGACCACAGCCGAGGTCCCACAGATTATCATCAAGTCGCACTGCCATGCCTCCTCCAGGCTTCGGCGGGCAACGTAGCCGGGGATGGGCTCCCCGAAGCCAACGCTATCGGTCTTCACCAACCCCCGGCACTCAGGACAATGGGGAGGCAGCCTCTCCTCCTGAAGCAGCCTATCCAAGTCAAACTCCTCTCGACGGAACCGCATCCCACATGAGATGCACCTCAGCTTTGCCGTGCTGCCATGGTACTCCAGCAGGTTCTGGGTGCCGGCCCTTTCGTGAAGCGCGTCCACATTCTGGGTGATCACGCACTTGAGAAGTCCGAGTTTCTCCATCTCCACCAGAGCGAGGTGGCCCGCATTTGGCAGGGCCATCCTCATCTCTCCAAACTCATTGTCGGAGGCAATTCTCTCGTGCCACCATCCCCTTGGGTCTTCCTGGAACCTCTGGTAGCTCTGGTATGCTCTCTTCTCGGCCTCCGGGTTTTTGGTCCAGACTCCCTGGGGTCCCCGGAAGTCAGGAATGCCTGACTCGGTGGAGATGCCTGCCCCGGTCAGGGCAATGGCATACTTGGAGCTTACCAGGTCTCGCGCGGCTTTCTCGATCAACTGCTCCATGGCTCTCAAATCGCCCCTCCGGTTAGTGCTCCAACTGTCCTAAGCTTACTCCAGTGCGGCTAGGAATTGCTCAGAGGTTAACACTGATGCTTGCCTCGGAAACAGCTTTTCCATAAGAACTCGTTGAATCTCATCATCCTGATCTGCACAGCAATCGGAGAGCACTATCAACTTGTAGTCAACATCAGCAGCCCAGCGCACCGTTGTGATCACACATCCACTTGTCGATATCCCCATCAACACCAGTGTCTCAATACCTTGCTCTTTTAATACTTCGTCGAGATTCGTTGTTGAAAATGGCCCGGTACGGCTCTTGGTGAGAACTACCTCTCCAGGTTTCGGAGTTATGGCATCATGAATCTTTCTATCAGGTGTCCGTTCCCCGCGAACCACTTCAACGTAGATGACAGGGATATTCTTTTGACGAGCGTCTGCAAGGACTTCATTCGCCTTCCGTAAGATTTCCTTTTGGAACTCTTCCGAAAAGTTACCAAGCTGTCGGTTCTGGTAATCCATGATGAGGACTGCCGTCTTGTCTCTGCTAATCGATAATTGCTCTGTCATATTTCCATACTCCTTCATACATACATAAGGCATACATAAAGCACACATGAGGTTCAAGCCACAGTCTAACTATGACCTTTCTTTCCTGCTTATTCAATATCTCCCTACGCCGCAGCGCCCTTTCCAGCGAGGGATGCACCTAAACCCCTCATAGCTGACCTTCACCACCTTGTGATTAGGCCACGGACTCCAGGCGATGGTTTCCAATGGCAGAATGATCCTTGCAGTAGCGGTGTGCCCGGAAGATTGCAGAGGACGCCACACCACTGCATCGACTGTACCTGACTCTTGGGTTACAATCTGGCCGTCTACTCCATCTAATCAAGGTCCGGCTGATCAAGGTCAGGCAATTGCAATTGGTTCCATGAAAGTCATCGTCGCTCCTCAGTCATTCAAGGGCACAGCGTCCGCTGCCGTAGTCGCCGATGCCATGTGCAGGGGCGTCCTTCTCGCCATGCCCCATGCCGAAGTTGTCTCCATCCCCATCGCGGACGGAGGAAGCGGCACAGTCGAGGCACTGGTAACTGCCACAGGAGGTCGCTACGTTAGTTCGCCCACCAGCGACCCGTTGGGCCGTCCGATCACCGCTAGATGGGGCGTGCTGGGCGATAACGATACGGCTGTGATCGAATCCTCGGCCGCCTCCGGCCTATCGCTTCTCGAACCATCCGAACGTGACCCAACGAAGACTACGACCAGAGGGACTGGCACCCTAGTACGTGCCGCGTTGGACGCGGGCTATCGCCGTATACTGATTGGACTCGGCGACAGCGCCACCAACGATGCCGGAGTCGGTATGGCGCAGGCCCTTGGAATCAGAGCACTGGATGGTGGAGACCACGACCTTCCCGACGGCGGAGCGGCTCTGTTAAGGCTCCACTCTTTTGACATGACGGGCGTTCATCCAAGCCTCTCCGCTTCCACGATTACTGTGCTTTGCGACGTGACGAATCCCCTCTGCGGGCCAGAGGGTGCATCGGCCATTTTCGGCCCGCAAAAGGGAGCCAGCCCTCAGCAAGTCTCGCTATTGGATTCTGCCCTGAGCCGTTTCTCGGACGTGGTCGAAGCCCGGTTGGGATGCAGCGTGCGTGACATGCCGGGAGCAGGAGCGGCCGGAGGACTGGGAGCGGGGCTTGTGGCGTTCTGTGGGGCGGTGTTGCGGCCCGGTTTTGAGGTCGTCAGCGATACGGTGCATCTCAGAGAGTCGCTGGCTGGAGCAGACCTTGTCCTGATGGGAGAGGGCCGCATAGATGCCCAGACTGCGGGCGGCAAGGGTGTTTCCGGTGTCGCAGCTCTTTCAAAGAGGTCCGGAGTCCCCCTGGTTGCGGCAATCGTCGGTAGAAACGAAATAGGCGCAACCGAAGCGGCATCCCTTGGCATCGACGCAGTATTTTCTTTGACGCCATTGCCAAATGGGGCAATAGCAGACCCCGATGCCACTCCGCGTCTAATCGAGGCCACGACCGCACGTGCCGTGGCAAGTCTCCTTAAAGGGGGAAATAATGACGCCTGAAAAGCCCCGTGTATTCGTCACCCGCAGGTTGGCGCAGGAAGTCCTGGACAGGCTGGGTGCGCGCTTTGAGGTCGACCTCTGGGACAGCGATCTTCCCCCGGACGTGGACAGCCTCCGTGAACACGCGGTGCAGGCCGACGGTATTTTTGTCTGCTTACAGACAGGATCGACGCTGCGTTAATATCCACCGCGCCTTCCCTGCGCGTTATCAGCAATATGGCGGTTGGCACCGACAACATCGACCTTGTTGCGGCGACGGAGCGAGGTATCCCGGTTGGCAATACCCCTGGCGTCCTGACGGAAACGACCGCGGACTTCACCTTTGCGCTGCTCATGGCTGCTGCGCGCCGCATCGTCGACGGCGATAACTTCGTCCGCTCGGGGCACTGGAAGACCTGGGGGCCGAACGTGCTATTGGGCCGCGATCTGTTTGGTGCGACCCTTGGAATCGTCGGGTTCGGGGCAATTGGACAGGCAGTGGCACGCCGGGCGCAGGGGTTCTCCATGCGTGTTATCTACACGCGCCGCTCTCCTGTGCCGCCACCACAGGGCGTCGATGCCGTACCTCTGTCCCTGGACAAACTGCTCCAGGAGGCGGACTTCGTCTCTCTCCACGTCCCGCTCACCGATGAAACGCGGCACATGATAGGCTCGCGCGAGTTGGCGATGATGAAGGAGACCGCCATCCTGGTGAACACCGCTCGCGGCGGTGTCATCGATCAGGATGCGCTTGCGGCCGCGCTCAGGCGGGGACGCCCCGCTATGGCTGCGTTGGACGTAACCGCCATTGAGCCAATCAACTCACAGGACGAGCTTCTCACGCTGCCGAACGTCGTCATCACTCCGCATATCGCCAGTGCCAGCGTGGCCACCCGCCTTCGCAGGGCGAACATGGCGGTCGATAACTTACTGGCTGGCCTATCTGGAGCGCCGCTTCCCAACTGTGCAAACCCGGAGGTCTACCAAAAGCGATAGAGCGGCACGTACTCTCACGCGTTCTTGACGGAGTACGGATGCAACACCATACTTGAGGGGCACTTTTATAAAAAAAGGCAAAAATCCGGCGGGAGGTGTCCAGATGACCCTGGTCGAACTGCTTGGCCCCCATTTAAGGCGTCTGCACGAAGACCTGGAAACCGCCGTGAGCGACCTGACGCCGGAACAGTTGCATTGGAGGCCGTCGGAGGGCTGCAACCACATCGCATTTTCTCTATGGCATTACGTCCGCACAGAAGATAATCTGATCCGCTTTGTGTTGCAGGACCGTAGAACGACGGTGTGGCTGGAGCAGGGTTGGAACGAGCGGTTCGGCCTCGACCGGGTAGCCCAGGGAACGGGCATGAGCCAGGAGGATGCCATTGCACTCCGCCTCCCTTCCGCGGCGGAGTTCTCACCATACATGCAGGCCGTCTGGCAATCGACGGAAGAGTACCTGGGTTCCATAACCGACGACGACCTGCAAAGGGTATTCACGGTAAGACCTTTTGGTGAAAGACCCGCCGCGCAGGTCCTGACGGAAAACCTTTTGACACATGGATTCAGCCACCTTGGCGAGATATGGGTGCTCCGTGGGCTTCAGGGGCTGAAGGGGTCGCCCATCTAGTGACCCTGGGCTGGAGATTTCGGTTCCACGGTACATTGCCCAACTTGCAGACCTCAGTGGGATGAATGATAATGATAACTAGCGTCGGCATCGTTCTACATCGTTAAACTGACGCTTATTGATAGCATTGGTAGTTGTCGTTCAGATCTATGATCCCGTGGTTTATTGTGAATTTTGTGAATTGTAAAAAATTTATATGGAGCAACACATGCCGCAGATACGTGTAGCCTCGGGGAACGCCGTGAAAGTCCAGGACGCCTTGTACGAGTTCGTGAGAGACGAGGCTCTGAAAGGCACCAGGTGGACAGTTGATGAGGTGTTCGGGATATTGGGCGAACTGGTAGAGAAGTTCGGTCCCAGGAACCAGGAGCTTTTGGCCACACGTGCGGCGTATCAGGCTAAGATCGACGCGTATTACCAGGAGAAGAGAGGCAAGGGATGGAGGCCAACTCCTGAATCCGCGGACGAAGATGCCGGAGACTTTGAGCGGTTCCTGGTGGATATCGGATACCTCAAACCCTACAAACCCATCGACTTCCAGATGACCACACCTCAGCTTGATCCGGAAATGGAGCAGAACGGTCCTGAACTGGTTACCCCGGTGAACAACGCGAGCATGGCGGTCGGCGGGACCAACGCCCGCTGGGGAAGCCTGTACGACGCTTATTTCCTCAGCGACCTGCACCCTGAGATCGACAGGGACTCACAGCGGCCAGCGCGGCTCCGCATGGTTGTGGAGGAAATCAACGCGTTTCTCGACGAGCACGTCGCCAGTTGGGAAGGCAACGTGAGATTTGGCAACATAGCCTCATACTCAGTGGTGAAGAATACACAGGGAAAGCACGATATCCTCTGCCACACATCGGATGGGAAAGAGGTACGCTTACAAGACCCAAGCAAGTTCATCGGGTTTAACCTGAACGAAGAGCAGGAACTGTCCGAGTTCTTCCTGGTGGATAATGGGCTGAGAATTCAGTTCCTGCTCTATGAAGGCGGCAAGGTTAAACCTGAGAACGGCCAGTTCAAGGACCTCTTTGTTGAATCGGCTATTACAAACATCATCGACTTCGAGGACTCGGTAACCGTTGTTGACGCAGAGGACATGGTCATGGCCATGCGCAACTATCTGGGACTCATCAGGGGAGACCTGGTGGCCCGCGGCTCAAGGAACAACCTCAAGACCATCAATTCGGACAAGACCCTGACAGATGTGGACGGCAATGAGCGGATATTGAAGGCAACGAGCCTCATGTCGGTCCGCAACGTGTCATTGCACATGTATACGGACATGGTGACGGTGGACGGGCGGGACATTCCTGAGAGGTTCCTTGGCGTGCTGCTGACAACGCTGATTGCGACCGCCCATGACAAGGGCTCGAACGGGGAGGAAAGAGAAGCGGGAGGCGAGGCAGGCCCGATGCCCATTAGAGGCCCCAACAGCAGCAAGGGGTACGTCTATCAGGTGACGCCGAAGCTTCAAACAGCCGGGGAAGTGGCCGAGCAGATAGGATTTTTCGAGGCCATCGAAGAGCGCCTTGGGCTTGCCAAGGGGACAATCCTCATCGGGATAATGAACGAAGAGCTTGGCATGACGCTTCAGTTGGCCGAGGCCCTCAGGGCCGCCCAGAGCCGGGTCTTTTTCATCAACACAGGCTTCCTTGACCGCACCGGTTCCCAGATAAGGGTGCAGATGCAGGCCGGGCCGGTCAACCTCAGAGACGACCTCACCCAGGAGACGTACAATTCTAGCTACGAGCTGCACAACGTGGACGTTGGTATTCAGACAGGAGTCCACAAGCACGGCAAGATAGGCAAGGGAATGCAGGTCAGAAACCGGGCCATGGCAGAAATGCTCCAGAAAAAGATAGACCACCCCCGGTTGGGCGGCAACACCGCGTGGGTCCCGGCCCCCTATCCAAGCGACCTCCACTCCATGCATTACCACATGATCGACGTCGACCAGGTGCAACGCGTCATGGAAGATTCACCCGCGCTGAACATCAGCAGGAAGTCCCTGCTCACCTTCCCCCTCTTGAAACGGCCAGATATCCAAGACGTGAAGGAGAACCTGATACAGCGATATGTCCACAGCATGGTCGCTTACGCTGAGCCCTGGGTAAACCATGGAATCGGTTGCAGTGGAGTGTTGAACTTCGACCAGATAGAGGAGATGAAGGACAGGGCTACTGAGAGGATCGACGGCGCAATACTGGCCAACTGGCGGCTGCACAACGTGGTCAGCCAGGCCGACATTGAAAGCGCGGTCAAGAAGGTGGCCGAGATCGTGGATGAACAGAATGCGGGAGTCCAGGGTTATGTGCCCATAGCGGATACGCAGCAAAAGCGGGACCAGCTTTTGAGCACACCCGCAATCGCCTCCGTCCTGGAGGTTATCGACGAAGCTCTGACATCCCCGAGCGCCTACGTGGAATCGGCCCTCTTCAAGAACCACAGGGCTGTCAAAGCCGCCGCGGTCTAGCTGTGGCATCCCTGTGGCCGTGTTTTAGGAAATAGGCTCATCGTCGTAGATACATTCTAGAAAGAAGAAGAAGATGGCTAACAACCCGC
This sequence comes from Chloroflexota bacterium, assembly GCA_027622595.1. GTDB lineage: Bacteria > Chloroflexota > Dehalococcoidia > Lucifugimonadales > UBA2985 > JASLXI01. Next base: position 8,219 of record JAQBZZ010000029.1, on the reverse strand, counting down.
TAAAGGTCGTTGCATTTGCAGGAAGCTTGCGGAAGCAGTCCCTCAACCGGATGCTGCTCCAATCGGCAATATCCCTGGCACCTGATGGCATGGTTATCGAGGAGCTGGACATACATGATATCCCGCTGTTCAACGGTGACGTGGAATCAGTGGGGACTCCCCAATCTGTGACCGACTTCAAAGAGTCGATTGCCGCCGCAGACGGACTATTGATTGTTACCCCCGAATACAACTGGGGAATTCCGGCAGTCACAAAGAACCTGATTGATTGGGCGTCCAGGAGAAATACAGCTCCAGGTAATGTCCTGCTGAATAAACCCGTTTCCATAATGGCGATAGCAGGCGGCACCAGAGGAACGGGGGCACTGGTACGTTCTCAGGTACGTGATGTGATCGTCTTTCCCAGTGCCATTCCCATGCCCTCGGGAGACGTTGGGCTTTCTGGAGGACTTAGCAACTTCGATGACGAGGGAAACCTTGTTAATGAGGTCGCTCGGACACAGGTCGAACAGAACCTTGCTGCCTTTGCCGACTGGATTCAGAGGGTCTCCAGCTAAATTGGTCCCTCCGGCCTCTCTTCGCTCGCGTCCTGAAACTCAGCAATAGGCGGAGTTGCCCGCCTAACCGACATCCAATCCCACCAGCTTGCCGTCGATCCTCTCCGACTCCAACGACAACCTCTCCCACTCCTCCCAGAGCGCTTGTGCCTCCTCTTTGAGCACACGATACCGCTCCCCTGAGGCCGCAAGCTGAGTGGGCTCGTCAAACTGGTCAGGCCTGGAGAACATCGACTCCAACTCCGCTATCCGGGACTCGTGGCCCGCCAGTTCAACATTTATCTTTTCTATCCGCGTAGCCAGCCTGCTGGACTCTTTGCTGAGGATACGATGCTCCCCCTCTTTGGCGCTCAGAGGTCGTCCAGAGCGCCTTCTGATAGAGCCTTGCCCAGAGGAGTCACCGTCTGCTCCATTGGCTGCAAAGTGAGTGCCCTTTTTCGCTGTTTCAGTCTGCTTGCTGTACAGGTAGCTATCGTAATCACCAGGGAAAATCGTAGGTTGGCCGCCATCTATCTCAACCATCTTGTTGGCGACCTGACGTATGAGAGTCCGGTCGTGAGTTATGAGGCAAATGGTGCCTTGATAGTCGCCTAGGGCGTCCGCCAGTATCTCCCTTGAGGCGATGTCAAGGTGGTTGGTCGGCTCGTCCATGAGCAGCAGGTTGCTTGGTTGGAGCAGCAGCTTGGCAAGGGCCACCCGCGCCTTTTCTCCGCCCGACAGCACGGATATTGGCTTGCGGACATCGTCGCCGCTGAACAGGAAGCCGCCGAGGGTGGTACGCAGGTTCTGCTCCGACTCCTTGGGTGCCGCCTGATGCAGCTCCTCGATGAGCGTATTGTTGGGGTTCAGGAGCTCCAGCACGTGCTGGGCGTAGTAGGCCGTCACCACGTTGTGGCCGAGCTTTCGCTCTCCTTCCTCGAATGGAAGGACACCCGCCAGTATCTTCAGCATAGTGGTCTTGCCGGCACCGTTGGGCCCGACCAGAGCGACCCTATCACCCCGCGTAAGGGTCAGATTAACACCGCGGTAGACTGCGTTGTCGCCGTAGAACTTGCTCACTTTGGTCAGCGATATGACCTCTGAACCACTGCGCGGCGGCTCAGGGAACGAGTAGTGGATTTTCCTGGTCGCCCTTGGCAGCTCGATAATCTGCACCTTCTCAAGCTGCTTCAAACGGCTCTGCACCTGGGTTGCCTTCCTGGCCTTGGAACGGAAGCGCTCCACAAAGCGCATCTGTTTCTGCATATCGCGCTCCTGCCTGGCAGCGGCCGCCTGCTTGACCTGAAGGGAGCGCTCGCGCGCAACGAGATAATCGTCATAGCCGCCCCTCATGAGCACCACCTCGTCCGGCTCAATGGCCAACACCTTGGTCGCCCCCTGGTTCAGGAAAGCGCGGTCGTGAGATGTGACGAGCACCCCGCCCCGAAAAGAGGCCAGGTACTTCTCGAACCACAGGTTTGCATCAAGGTCAAGGTGGTTGGTCGGTTCGTCAAGGAGCAACAGATCGGGCTTCTTGAACAGCATCCTGGCCAGACCGGCCCGCATGAGCCAACCGCCGCTGAATTCGCTCATGGGCCGTAGGAAGTCGTCCTGCTTAAAACCAAGGCCTGAGAGGATCGCCTTGGCCTCGTGGTCCCGGTCGCCTCCACCGGCAGCCTCCAGCGCCGTTTCAAGCTGCCCGAGCTTTTGCAGCAGATCGTCCTGTTTGACTGGGTCAGACTCCGACGGCAGTGCTTTCTGCGTGGCAGCTATCCTGTCCATGATAGCAATAACCTCTGAACTGGCATCCAGCACCTCCTGAAGCAGTGGCTTGCCGGAAAACAGCGCGGGCTCCTGCTTGAGATAGCCCATAGTGACATTTCGCTGCCTTGATATGCTCCCTGTCTCCGGAGAGGTATCTCCTGCCAGGATGTCCATGAGCGTGGTTTTCCCGGAACCGTTTGGGCCTATCAGCGCAATACGGTCTCCGGCGGCCACGTTGAGGGTGAGACCACTGAACAGAGTCCTGTTTGCGTAGGCCTTCCCGATGTTGGATGCAATTAACATTTTAACCTACCGGAATTATCATTATTGAGGTGGACCCCATCATTAGGACAGAACAGGGGCTTTGTTAAGATCGTGTCCCACTGTTCTCAGGGTATCCAGTGTTAGGGATTCTATCATACCTCCATTGGTAGCTTCCATCGGTCTTGAGGTAAACACCTCTGCCGTGGTCTCTTCTTCCTTCAGGGCCTCCAGCGCCACCTTTGCCTTGAATGATGGACTGTGGTTCTCGCGACTCTGCTTCATGGTCTGCTCCTCCTTCTCTATCTCTGTCATTCTAGGAGCAGAACACGACCTTAACCACCGGTCCGAATTTCGGAGTCCACCGCAGTTTGATTTGGAGTGTATAATCTCGGCATGGGAATTAATCATGAGACTCGTAAGGCCCTTACAGAGGCGTTGCTTGGAGCCGCTCCCAGCGACCAGCCATTCAACTGGTTTGGTTTCTACGTCTACATAAACCAGATGTACCAGCTACCCAACAGGCCCACCGAAGCAGAGTTGTATATAGAGCTTGCTGAGATGGGACGCCTTGAACTGGCCGACCGACTGGTACCCGTTTACATTCACGGCATCGGCATCCTCGACGCAGGTCACTTTTAGCCGATCTGCGTTCGCTGCCTTACCTCCTGGACGTTGCCGTAATCGTCGTCAGTTTCTTTGTAGACAAATAGCTTTGCCGAGGGTGTATGGCGAGCCCTGCCACCCCAGATTCTTCGCTGACGCTCAGAGTGACATTTCGCATCTTCTTGTTGACACACAGCCCTGCCAGCCAATTTTTTTGTGTATTTTATAAAAGACCCCTCTTCACTTATGAAAGAAAAGTGGTAACATTCACAATACGCCAAAAGCCTTGGGCGGCCATCACGGCCCGCCCAGTAAGCACGGCAACATTGATGGGAGGCTGAAGTGAACCTACGAATACCTGGACCCACCCCGTGCCCGGACTACGTCCTGCAGGCCATGACCCGCGACATGATCAACCATCGCGGCCCGGAGTTCCGTGCAATGCTCCTTCGCATTACGGACAGGCTCAAGCAGATATTCCAGACCCAGAATGAAGTCCTCATCCTCACCGCGTCCGGCACCGGAGCCATGGAAGCCTCCATCGTCAACTTCTTCTCTCCCGGCGACGTTGTCCTTGCGGTATCCATAGGCGAGTTTGGCGAACGTATCTCCGAGATCGCCGAGATCTACGGCTGCTCCGTCGCCCGCCTTGCCTTCCCGATGGGCACGGCCGCCGACCCAGAAGCTATCAGGAAAGCCCTTGAGGACAACCCTGCCATCAAGGCCGTACTCATCACCCACAACGAGACCTCCACAGGCATAACCAACGACATGGCTGCCATAAGCAAGGTCGTCAAGGAGTTCGACAAACTCCTGGTGGTGGATGGCGTCAGCAGCATATCCTCCATTCCCTTCCACACCGACGAGTGGGGCGTGGACGTGGCCATGAGCGGCTCCCAAAAGGGGTACATGATCCCCCCCGGCCTCGCCTTCGTCAGCGTCAGCCAGAGGGCATGGGACGCCTACAAAGAGGCAAAGATACCCCGCTTCTACTTTGACCTCGGCAGGGCAAGAAACTACCTGGAGCGGGGACAGACGCCCTGGACTCCGGCCGTCTCCGTCTTCTACGCCCTTGACGTAGCCCTGGAAAAGATGATGGAGGAGGGCATGGAGACCGTCTACGAGCGCCACGCCCGCATCGCCGAGAAGACCAGGACAGGCGTGAAGGCTCTGGGCCTCACCCTACTGGCCGACGAACGATGGGCGTCAAACACCGTCACCGCCTTCAAAATACCGGAGGGAGTCGACCCAGGAGACCTGTTGCGACAGCTTCAGAGCGACCACGAGGTGGTTCTGGCCTCCGGGCAGGGCAGTCTGGCTGGCAAGATACTCCGCGTCGGCCACCTGGGTTACATAAGAGACGAGGACATTAACGGTGTCATGGAAGCTCTCGCCTCAGTACTCCCAAAGGTCGGATTCCAGCCCATCGGCTCGCCAGCAAGGAGTGCCTGATGCCCAGGATACTGGTCGCCGACCCCGTCGCTCCTGAAGGCATCGAGCTTCTCCGCACCCATGGAGAGGTCGATGTGAAGCTGCGCCTCGACCCCAAGGACCTCATTTCCATCATCGGTGAGTACGACGCCCTTGTGGTGCGCAGCGAGACAAAGGTAACGGCAGATGTCATCGAGGCTGGCAAGCGTTTGCAGGTCATCGGACGCGCCGGAGTCGGCGTCGACAACATCGACCTTGACGCGGCCACCCGAAAGGGAATAGCGGTGGTCAACGCCCCAACAGGCAACACCATCGCCGCCGCGGAACACACCATCGCCATGATGATGGCCCTTGCCCGCAACATACCCCAGGCCAACGAGTCCCTCCGCCGCGGAGAGTGGACACGCAGCGCCTTCACAGGCATAGAGGTGCGCAACAGAGTGCTTGGTGTCATCGGCCTTGGAAAGGTCGGCACAGAGGTATCCCGCAGGGCCATTGGCCTTCAGATGCACGTCCTTGGCTACGACCCGTTTGTCTCCCAAGAGCAGGCCAACCTCCTTGGCATAGAGCTGTCCACTCTGGATCACATCTTCAGGGAGTCCGACTTCATTTGCCTCCACACACCCCTTACGGAGTCCACCCGCGGCCTCATAGGCGAGAAGGAACTCGCCGTTATGAAGCCCACGGTGCGCATACTCAACGTCGCCCGTGGCGAACTGATAGACGAGGTCGCTCTGTCCAAGGCCGTCGATGAGGGCCGTGTCGCCGGAGCGGCCATAGACGTCTTTATTAAGGAACCCCCGGTGGACAGCCCTCTCCTCAAGAACAGCAAGATAATAGTCACCCCCCACCTTGGAGCCTCCACCGAGGAAGCCCAGATGGAGGTCGCAAGGGAGGTCGCGGAGCAGGTCATCTCCGTCCTGCAGGGCCAGTCGGCCAGGTACACCGTCAACGCCCCCTTCGTCCTGCCTGAGACCCAGACAATACTTGCACCCTACATAGAGGCCGCTACCTACGCAGGCAAACTCGCCACACAGCTTGCCCAGGGGCAGCTACAGACGATAACCCTGCGCTACGAAGGCGAAATTGCCGACTACGATACCAACATCCTAAAGGCCGCATGCCTCGTGGGGCTGCTTGGCCCCATCAGCGAAGAGCGTGTGAACCTGGTCAACGCCAACCTCCTTGCCACACAGCGCGGACTCAGGATCACCGAGCAGAAGGGGCCTGCCGTCGAGCAGTACGGCAGCCTGGTTACCGTGGAGATGGAGACCTCACAGGGAAAGACGGTTACATCCGCCGCCCACATGAGGGGCGAGACGCACATCGTACAGGTCAACGAATACTGGATCGACATCGTGGCCGCTGGCGGTTACATGCTGTTCACCGACCACGAGGACCGACCAGGGATGATCGGCGCGGTCGGGACAATAACCGGCAAGCACGACATCAACATCGGGTTCATGGAGGTGGGCCGCCTCTCGGCCCGCGGACGCGCCACAATGATCCTTGGGCTGGATGACCCCCTGCCTGAAGAGGTGCTGGCGGAGATTAACGCCCTGCCAAACGTTTACCAGACCTCCGTAGTCCAGCTTTAGCATCTGCTTGCGAAAAAGCGCGTCATAACAGTCCGCTCGTAATGAGCCCGCTCAATGTTGGGGCAGCTACTGTGTAGAATGGTGGTAGACCCTAATCGCCATTTGCCCTTGCTGCTAACTAAGAGATTTGGAGTTCATAATGACAGGCATCTGGAACTTCCACGTACTCCAAAGCTCTGCGTCCTCGATTAGCTCAGTCATGAATTGAGCAACATTAGAGCGTGTGGTAGGACGGCCAGTAAAGAGACCCGTGACGGGGGACTCTTTGATGTCGTATTGAGAAACCTCAGCGTCGATTAACGAGTCGGGACGGACAATGCACCATTCGACGTGCTTGTTCTCCTTACCCACGGTACTATGGAGGTGCTCAGCCGCGGTTTCGTTATCCCTTTGCGGAGGTAATGTATGACGTAAGAGGGTAAGCAGTCCCCGTTCGAACCAGGCCCTCTTCTCTCCGAGATCGGGATTCTGGACCCCAACCGTGTTCATAAGAATGAATTTGACAGGCTTGGGTGGTCTATTCTTTTCGATTGCGTTACACAAACGTCGCGTCGCGTCCGTGCATAGCTTTCTCGGCCCTCCAAATATTCCCTTGAGATTCGGGACATGTCCTAGGCACGAGACAACTGCATCACAGTCCATTACATGCTCTGCCATCTCCTCATCAGTCAAGTCGAGAACACTAGCCTCTATGACCGTCGTGTTTGGGTTTTCCAAAACCTCTGCGGGGAGATTGTGAGACGAGCGGACGATAACACGAACTTTGTAATTCTTGCCCAGTAACTGTTCCACCAGGGGTCGCCCTGTCTTGCCCGTGGCTCCAACCACTAATATGGTCATCAGTTGTGTCCTCCTTCGGTGTAATGGATAAGAGTGCACATAAGAGCATGTGGCGTGAGTGTGTTGGCGATTTTAGGTAGGCATGAAACACCCATTGCCTTAACTGCCGTCGCGGTAACGTAGGGGTCGCGTGGCCGTGGCCTGCCCCTGTGATTGTACCAGTATTTGAGTTAGAGCAGGGACAATCCTGAGGAGTTGTACCGCCTTGGGAGTCGGAAGAGGACTGGATGTTCCGATCGGCCAGGAATGGGAAGTCAGATCTTCGTGCCTGACAGGAGCTACTGCGTTAAGGACCCCGCAGTAACTAAATCAATGGAGGGTTAGCAACCCCCCGGTTGCCGCTCTATATCAAGCAAGGTTGTCGATCCATACGAGCGGAGCGCTGTTCAGAAATCGGTCACCAGGTCGATTACCTTCGCCTCGCGTCTCTCTCGTGTCACCTCAAGGACCGCCACGGTGCCTATCTTCACTAGCTGGTCGCGCAGAGTGGGACTTCCAGGATTTATCAGGAGAGTGCCTCCGTGCTCCTCCACCATGCTCGTGCAGGTGTGGCCGAAGACCACAATATCCACAGCCCTTCCAAACATCTCGTCCGGGATTATGGGGTGAGAGCCATCATAGTGAAAATTGTTGGTCAACGTGCCGGGGTACACCCAACCTCCAAAACCGGGCACCATCAGGTCGTGTATCACACCGATGGTCTGACCCTCAACCTCCAGGACCTGCTTCTCGTCAACCCTTGGATCGCCGTAGCATGGTTTGTCACGGTCAAGGCTCCCAGCCGCCTTCACCGGCGCGATGCGCTCCAACCAGTCCAGGATGGGCAGCGTATAGATATTGCCGGCATGAAGTATCATGTCGACACCCTCGAAGGCCTTGACCACATTCGGCGAAATCTCCGTGGCTCCACCTGGTATATGCGTGTCCGATATGAGACCTATCCTCATAGTCGCCTCCTAGACTCAATCATGTGCGAGAATTTCCGCCCCCATATTAACATCCCGCGAGCACTCCTGTCTGGTGGATCGAGGAAATTCCAGGCCTGTGCCCCTTTATTGTAAGACGTCAGCGATTTTGGACACTTTTTGAGGCCTAATAAACCCGAGAGATTTTGGGGTGGTAGAGGCTCCTTCAGAGGGGTAGATTAGCCCTAACTGAAAGGAGTCATGATGACCCAGGTAGA
>JAQBZZ010000078.1 GCA_027622595.1 Chloroflexota bacterium | reverse complement strand
TCTATCTCTGTCATTCTAGGAGCAGGACACGACCTTAACCACCTGTCCAGTTTTTGGGGTCCACCTCAGTAGTCATCCTGACTGCGCTGGCCCAAGAGTTAGACAGTCAAAAGGCACTGGCCTCCGGAGCGGACGGATATTTCACCAAGCCCTTCAGCCCAATGGCCTTACTAGAGAAGTTGGAACAGTCTCTAACTGTAAGTTAGACAAGACGCGCTGAACGCAAACCAAAGAGAAGGCGGGGGAATATCCCCCGCCTTCTCTTTGGTTCTCCTGTAATTGAGGTCGGTAGGGTTTTAGGTGCCCCGCAAACGTGGGTCCAATACGTCCCTCAGTGCGTCTCCAAAGAGGTTGAAGCCGTACACCGCCAGTGATATGGCAAGGCCCGGATATATGGCCATCTGAGGTGCCAGGACAAAATACTCTCTTCCCCTCTGGGAAAGCATACCGCCCCAGGTGGGTGTGGTTGGTGGCACTCCCATACCCAGGAAGCTCAAGGAAGCCTCCGAGATGATGGCGGTACCAAGTCCTGCACTGGCAATGATGAGCCAGGGAGCAATACACTGGGGCATGATGTGTTGCAGCATGATGCGTACGTCTCCAGCACCAATGGACCGTGCCGCCAAAGCGAACTCAGATTCTTTCACCGCCATAGCCTGCGACCTTACAATCCGGTTGGCCCTGGGTATTTGCACTATCCCTATGGCCAGGACAACGTTGTTCACTGACCCTCCCAACGAGGCCATAATGGCCAGGGCAAGAATCAGTGTTGGAATGGCCATAAGGGAGTCCATGAGTCTCTGGATGGCGATATCCACCTTGCCGCCATAATAAGCGCTTGACAGCCCAACGAGGCCTCCAATGCCGGATCCAAAGGCAACGGATAGGATTCCCACATACAGGGATATTCGGGCACCGTTCACTATCTGAGCCCAAAGATCCTGTCCCACGTCGTTGGTGCCAAGCCAATACTGCGACGAAGATCCCTGGAAATTGTCCCTCAAATGCCATTCCGTCGGGTTACCTGCTATAAGAGGAGCCGAAACTGCCAGGACAACCATTATCAATATGATAATGGCTCCCGCAGCCCCCAGAGGCTTCCGGCGCATGAATCCTATTGACCCTTTCAACATTCGGGTCGGCAATGGAGCCCGTTCTGCTCGACCCCTTACAATCTCTATTCCCTGTCCCTGTGCTGCCATATTTCCCTCCTTGCCGAGAACTCTCTAGGCAATAATCGATGATTTTCTAGTTAAGCCTGACCCTTGGGTCAAGCCAGCCATAGCTGAGGTCTACCATCAGGTTGGTCACTACGATCCAGCTGGCGAAGAAGAGGACCAAGGTCTGTACCACAGGGTAGTCCCAGCGACTGAGACTATAAATCAGGAACGAACCCATGCCAGGTAGCAGGAAGATGCTCTCCATGATGACGGACCCACCAACGGTCAGGGCAACGGTGATGCCGATGATGGTAACCACTGGCAACAGAGCGTTTTTCATTGCGTGGCGATACACAACCACCGAGTATCTCAGGCCCTTGGCGTGGGCCGTCCTTATATAGTCCTGCCGCAGGACCTCCAACATGGTTGAGCGCATCATCCTGGCTTTGGTGGCCTGGGAAACCCAGCCCGTGGCAAGTGCAGGCCCGAGGAACATCACAAAGTTCCCCCAGGGATCATTCCAGGGGGCAACATATTCCAGTCGCGGGCTCCAGTCGAACCATAAAGTCCCGCCAAGAATAATCAGGGTGCCGGTCCAGAAATTAGGAACGGACAGGCCACCGAGTGAGATGATTCGGAGAAAGTAGTCTATCCACGAGTCTTGCTTCAAGGCCATGATGATCCCAACGGGAATCCCGAACAAGACCGCTATTGTTACAGTCATTATGGCGAGTTGTAACGTTATAGGCAGTCGTTTCCTGATTTGCGGCCATATTGGCTTGCTGTCCACCAGGGATACACCCCACTGAAGCGTGACGAAGTCCCTCATAAAGACGAAATATTGAACAGGCAACGGTCTGTTCAATCCTAGCTGCTCACGCAGCAACTCTGCCGTCTCCTCAGAGTAAAAAGCGTCTTCCCCGCCCAGGATGACGTCCACCACGTCTCCAGGAGCAATGCGCAGGATGACGAAAACAATGATTGACACCAGTAGCGCCGTAAGCATTCCCAGAGCTAGCCGTCGTAGAGTGTACTGTAACATGGCTCCCCCTAGCTTCTCAATTTTCTACAGGTCCGAGTCTTGAAATCGTTACTTCTTTATACAGGTATTAAACTTATCGGAGACGGTATCATTATTGACGTTCATTGTCAAAGAATTACCGCACTATTATCTTACAATACCTTAACTTCTTATCCCCGATTTGTGCGCCGCCGTAAGCTCCTCTTCCCATGCCACCGGATATGATGAAAGCGCCACATTGTGTGGCGCTTTCATCATATCTTACCTATCTACTGTGAGCCTGGCTTATTGTGCCAACCACATTCTATCCAGGAGCCGCTGCTGCGAGTATGTACCCAGGTTGTAGTAACGGGCACCCTTCAACTCCCACCGATTGGGCCATGCAACGTTCATCGTGCCCAGGTTCAATGAGGTGGTTCGCTCGTTCACCAGGTACTCCTCAATCTGGAGTGCGAGTGCCCTGCGGCGAGCCTGGTCAATGCTCGTGTCCAATTCCTCAATCCACGCGTTCACCTTTGCGAGCTCCTCCGCAGGAGCCGCCCCCTCTCCCGTCCAACCATCAACCTCACATTGTGGATTGGTTGTCCATTCGGTGTGGTTGCCCCAGAAGGCATCACTCGGGTCAGAAGCAAGTACCTGCTTGATTGGCGTGGGATTGGCCTCCGCACGTATGGTATACAGACAGTCAGTCTGAATGTTGCCGTACGTGTCGATGTACTTCACGTCGAACTCCCAGCCAAGATGCCTCTTGAACTGATCCATTCCCCAGAGGCTGACCTCACGACG
>JAQBZZ010000077.1 GCA_027622595.1 Chloroflexota bacterium | reverse complement strand
CGACTCTGAGGATTAGTTGTGATATCCATTCCTTGGTCCAGGTCCGAAACTATCAAGGACCTTAGAGAAGACATTTGGCGTTACATCAGCGCCCAAGCCGAACCCCAAGAGCAGTTGCTCCAGGCGGGGGCACTCCTCCAGCTTAATTCCACTGATATTGCGGTCTTGGCCGGAGTCCATTTTCTCGAAAGTGACTCTGTGCAAAACCTTCTAGATAAACGGCAATATTTGTCTCGCCGCATGGCAACTTCGAGTGTTGACGAAGAGGAGTTGAGCCACGCACAAATCAGAGGGCCCATAGTCTGGCCTCGAACTTACGGCGCACGTACCGCCCATGGCTGGTCATCGAACCTGTACGTTACGACTCCTGTCCGCCGTGCATTTCAAACCCCTGAGAATGAGTTGCTCAGGCACGTCTTGTCATCGATCGACATCACCGCTGCCCGTGTCAGGAGACACCTTGGGTGGGGCACGAATACTTTGGAAGAAACGGTAGGCGCCCGTGTCCACCGGAGGGGAGAAGCTGCCGGATCATGGCTGCGGACACGGCAACTAGCTGAAGTTGAACCTAAGCCGATTACTCCCAGGGCCGTACATGCTGTTCGATCCGGAAGAAAGCGGCAGGTGTATCAGGAGGTCCTGGACGTCTATGACCAACTCCAGCGGTTGGTCGAGCGTTTAGACCGCCAGGCGATTCGCGACGCGGTAGAGCAAACTGGGCTAAGCATAACTGATGACAATTGTTTGTTTGAGCTTTTGATATTCTTCAAAACACTATCCAGCTTAAGTGGCCAAGGCTGGCACGTCGGTAACTTCTCGTTTGTGGGCGGCGTTCAAAAAACTCTCAGTATCCGTTGTCAAAGGGAAGACGAGCAGCTAGAGGTTTGGTACCAGCGACCCCCTAGCGAATTGTCTAGGAACTCGATACGCACCGACGTGCTTAAGGACCATGGCGTCAAAGTGGGCACCACTCGCCCAGATGTAATAATGCGACGCTCAAAGTCAGGTATAGCCCGATGGATCCTCATAGAGTGTAAACGTTACGACGATCCTAACAATGGAGCTCGGGCAGCTGTGACAGACTTGTTAGCCTACAGGAGGTCGTTTAATTCCGAACTCATTCACTCGGTTGGAACATACGGCATCGGTGCAGTGTGGGGCGCTGACCTAAGCCCTATTAAAGGAGAAATCATTCTGGCTACACCCGATAAGCTAGCATCTGCACTTGCAATAGTATTTGAGAATCTTTAGGACTAATGGAATGGACTAGGCAGTACGACGCGACTCGGCCCTACCACTATCAGGTCATAGTAGTGTTCGCAGCCCACTGGCGGACAACTCAGCGTCTCTACCGAAGGAGCAACAAGACGAAGTCAGCGGTGAAATCTATCGAGTACGGGCCGGTCAATTTGGCGGCGAAGTTCCGTTTCAAGGCGCTCCGGCCAAACTCTCGCAGGCGATGCCGTTCATGTCGGCGTCGAGACGGTGTCTGTCAACACCCGGACCTCCAGCGGCCTCGTAAAAGTCTTGAGCTTCGGCCCAAGAAGTGAAGTCGCCACAATTTCGGTCGGAACCAAATGGGTCGAAGCGGAGGGCTTCCCCACTACGAGTCCCGACTCCCATCTCGACTAGGGGTGAATCCGGGGGTCCGGATTGGACAGGAGGAGAGGGCGCTCCAGGTTCAGACGGAGACGGTGTTCGGCTGATAACGCCGTTGCCATCTGTAAACTGGTATCTTTGGCAGTCCGTTTCAAACACCAGGGTGTCGTCGGTGGCAGATGTATCGGTTAGCAGAATTTTCACCCCGGCACTGGCCAATCGGTCTACGACCTCTATGTGAGGGTGCCCATATTGGTTTTCCTCCCCAGCACTGATAACTCCCACCTCTGGACTGACCACATCCAAAAACTGCTGAGACGTGGAAGTCCGGGACCCGTGATGCCCCACCTTCAACACTTCCACTTCTCGTATTATTCCAGCGGCCAACATCGAATCCTCGGACGGTGTCTCCGCATCACCGGTCAGGAGCACATCCACCAAACCACAGCTAACCAACATTACTATGGAATCTTCGTTGGAGTCCCCAGATAGCGGCCCAGGGTGTAATACCTCAATTGCCAGGTCTCCCAATGCGATGAAATCACCTCGGGTCACAGTGACAACATCGGCTCTCTCCTCTGCGATACCAGCCAAAAGGTCGCCGAAAGTCTGAGAGTCGCTTTGGCCGCCATTAAGATAAACTTGCTCTATAGGATACATCTCCAAGACCTCAACTAGGCCGGCGATGTGGTCGGCATCAGGGTGAGTCATGGCAATGGCGTCCAGATCATCGATACCAAGCCGCTCCAGCCGGTCAAGAATGCGGTCTTTGCTTCTGCCACCATCAACTAACAGGGTCTCCCCGGTGCTGGACACGATGAGGGTAGCGTCACCCTGTCCAACGTCGATGAAGTAGATCGCAAAACCGGAACCTGGAGCGGTTGTTGGTACCGTCGAGGGTGAGGGAACCGCAGTAGCGTATCCAGGAGTCAACCTAGCGCATTGGGTGCCGCATCCGCCGAGGCAGTTTCCAGGACAGTGATCCACCTCGCCATCGCCGATATTGCAGGGAGTCGGGGTACAAGCTACAGCAGGCGGCGCGAAGGCCGGTGCGTCTGGTGCACTGGGAATCGGCAGTGACATGGGCTCGCTAGAATCGGCGATGCCACAGGCTGCGATGAACAAGAAGATGAGCAGAGGAAGAATTCTTACTGGCATCGATACCCTGTATTAGAGGGGTTGGAGATTTCTCAACAGTGGGATTAAGTCAATTGTACCAGCAGGCTCCAGTATATGATGTCCGTCACTCCCTTGACTTGTTGGCGATTCGGAGCCTGTATGGTCATGACACTATTCCCACATAGTAGGAGGATGCATGACCAACCACTACCTGGTTAGCGATACCACCGCCACCGGCTGGGAGCAGACCATCTACGCCTTCTTGGCCGAGAAGGAACGTCGCTCCGGCTCGATGCGCACCGTC
>JAQBZZ010000076.1 GCA_027622595.1 Chloroflexota bacterium | reverse complement strand
CCGTCTTCAGGCTGAACTCGTAGATGTCCATCTTGCCCGCCTGGAGCTCCGCGCTGGCAACGTCCACGTGGAAGCCCTGGAACAGGATGCGCTCCGAGGCAGGGCCAGGCTTTTGGTGGGGCGGCTGGTAATCTGTCTGTGGCTGGGCCCACGTAACAGGAGCAAGCTCCAGGCCCAGTACCAGGCCCACCATGAGGGCCACAAACTTGAACCGGCTACTTATGCGCATTAGTGATAATTCCTTGATGTGACGCAAGTCAGAGCAATGCTAGGATTCCTATGTCATTCTGAGTCCCGATTCATCGGGGCGAAGAATCTTATCAGCCTATATGGTGGCTCCTGTGTTGTAATTGTGGTCGGCTGGTAGTCGGCATACAAGATTCTTCATCGTCCCGACAGGTCGGGACTCCTCAGAATGACATGGCTTGTTGTACCTTTTCTGGCGAGATAATCGCCTATGCATTGAACCTGCCATCATCCTCTGGTTCTGCGGCCCCAGGCGTAGATTCCACCTACCAGAAGGCCCAACAGCGCGAAGTCACCAACTCCCGCCAATGGGCCTCCGCTGCTTCCCGGCGAGAGGTTGCAGGACACACCTCCCCTGGCCTCGGCCTCTGAGGTCGGAGTGGCGTCGGCTCCGGCACCAGCAACAGGGACGCTGCCGGCGGGAAGTCCAGCGTTCTCTTGCAAAGCGTCGAGACGGAGAAGCACGTCATCCAGCTTATCCGTGGTCTCCTGGATGGAGTCGAAGCCGAAGTCCATGAAGAACGAAGAGCTGGCCACGTTGCCCGACTCCTCAATGGCCCGCACTGTATGGGCACCCCGGCCGGCGATGGGGACGAATATGCGGGTGGAGAACCGACCATCGTCCTGGGTGCGGGATGTAGAGACTATGACCCCCGACACCTCTATGAAAACCGCTCGGTCTGGCTGGAAGTTGAACCCCTGGACAATTACGTCTTTGCCTCCAGGCCCGGAAGGCGGCGAAATGAGTATAGACGGCGATGGCATCAGCTTCTGGCGGGCAAACGCGATCTTCTGGTTGGGAGAGCCGAACTCACCCAGGCGAGCATCGGACCACACCATGTAGACATCATCCCCCGTGGCGGCCATGCCAAAGTAGTCGCCGATGAACCTGCCGCCGGGGAAGGCCCGGTTGGGGTTGGAGCCGAAATCCGTGACCCTGCTATTCCGGCTCCAGGTCTGGCCGCCGTCCTCAGAGGTGGCATAGTAGATGTGGAACCTGACGTGGGCAGGGTCGTCCCGGAAGTCGCCCCACATGGCGTGAATGGTGCCGGTGGGGTCAACCGCAACCTCTGGAAAGAACTGAAATCTGCCGGTTTCGTCGTCGTTGATGCGGATGCGCCGGCTCCACGTGTCCCCCTTGTTGGTTGAACTGACCATGAAGACGTCACCATCGTCTTCCGGGTTGTCTGTGGGTATGCCCACGTACGCTGCGTACACCTCGCCATTGGGGCCTATCCCCAGCTTTGGGAAAGCAGAGGCCCATGAACGGAATGAAGAGTCGCGGGACCTGAAACCCGGCTCCAGGAAGCTAGCGGCGCGTGTAGGCCTCTCGAACGTGACGCCTCCATCCTCGGACCGTGAGACGTAGACCTCAGCCTGGCCCTGAAATGTGTCGTCCTCCGTGGTGTCCAGCCAGGTCACGTAGACCGTGCCATCCGGAGCCACATCTACGTCCGGCCCCTGGACCACCTGGCGGGGACCGGCGGCTGGCCCCAACTCCTGCTCAGTCCTGCTGCCGTCCGTTGACTGGTTGAGCAGAATGGTATACCTGGCCCGGGGACTCACCTCCACGGGCTTGCTCCACGTCACGCCTCCATCCTCGGAGTGAACCGACTCTATGACGGTATCCAGCCGGTTCGGAATCAGGAAGGGAAGCTCGTCTACCCAGGAGATGGAAAGGGTCTCGATGAAATTGGTGTAAACGACATAGATAACGTCCTTGTCGGGCGAGGTCGGGCTAGGTCCTATGACCATCCACGGCTTATCCAGGAAGCTGGACTCTATCTCCCCTCGCAGTCGCCCGTCAAAAGAGCTGGGCAGAGTGCGGGTGGTGATGCCGCTGCGCGACGACTGCACTGGGTTTTCCCACGTCTCACCACCATCGGGTGAGCTAGAGATGGAGATGGCGGAGACCAGGGATTGCCCGAGGATGTTCCCCACAGTGTACTCGTCTACATCCAGAGAGATGTAGGCATAGTAGGCATTCCCCTTGCTGTCGAAGGCAACGACGGGGTCGCCCGCCGCGCCTATGTCCTGCCTGGGATACCTGGCCCGGCTAGGCCCTTTCCACGTGGCCCCTCCGTCTATGCTGGAGTAGGTCACCATATTGGGGAAGTTGTAGTCTATCATTCCCACCAGGATATGGTCCGGGTCTTTGGGGTCAACTGCTATGCTGGGCTCCGTCTGATAGGTAGCCGAGGAGAAGTCCGTGGGGATCAGGACGTTGCGGCTGAACTTGGCCGAAGGGTCACGATAGGGCACCAGGGCAGCCCCTCCACCACCTGCCTGTGAAGCAGGACTGCCTTCGCCTGAAGAGGCAGGGGCCTCCTTGACATCCCCCAAGCCAAGGCCCAGGACAGGGTCAAGGCCGCTGGTAATGAGCCACATGCGCCCGGAGAGCATCCTGCTGAAGGCATCGGTTGGAGAGGTCATCTCCCCAGGCCTCAGCTTTCCTTGCCCAATGGCTTCCTCACCCTCGCCAGCGTAGACCGCCGCGACAGGGATGAGAAGAAGTAACAGGATTAGTACGGCCACGAAGTTATGTGTTCGCCATTGCTTCATCGTATGGGAAACCTCTTTATGATGCGTTTATGCGGCGGCGGACAGCCTTGCCCTTCGTTCGTTATGAGGGGGCCCGCGCCGCTCATTACTTGTCAGCAACCACAAAGCCGACAGTTGCCTTGTCAGATACCCCGCGCAACCGAAAGCGATGCGCGAAAGTATAGCATATCATTGCCGTAGCTCCCACGGCTCAGGGGCAGCAGGGCACGTTCATACTGGCAAAGTAGTCCCCCGTAGTGCTACGTTATTGGGCACAGTTCTGAGTTACCAGCCTGGAGGACAAGTGAAGGCTCTCAC
>JAQBZZ010000075.1 GCA_027622595.1 Chloroflexota bacterium | reverse complement strand
GGCCACCTTGGCCTTGAACGATGGACTGTGGTTCTTGCGACTCTGTTTCATATCCTGCTCCTCCTTCTCCATCTCTGTCATTCTAGGAGCAGAACACGACCTTAACCACCTGTCCAGTTTTTGGGGTCCACCTCAATCCTAGCGATGAACAAGGTGCCAGTCTACTAGCCTGAACAAAACAGACATCAATCAAGCGGTCCAATAAGAAGCGAAGGAATCAAGGAGGATCCCCATGACTGTAACCACCAACAGAGTCGATCCAACGCCAAAACAATACAAGGTCATAGGCACACGAGCACCTCGGCACGACGCTCTGAACAAGGTAACCGGCGCCGCCAGGTTCGGAGCCGATATCCACCTGGCAGGGATGCTCCACGGCAAGATGCTGACGAGCCCCCACCCCCATGCCCGCATACGCTCCATCGACACCAGCAAGGCGGAAGCCGTTCCGGGCGTAATGGCCGTGATCACTGCCAAGGACTTCCCCATCTTCGATCAGCTGTCCATAGACTTTTTTGCCGAGCAGTATCGCGGTGCGCGGATAATGGCGGAGCACTTCATGGCCCGTGACAAGACGTTGTACGTAGGTCATCCCGTCGCGGCTCTGGCTGCCATCAGCCCGCATATTGCCGAAGAGGCCGCGAAGCTCATCCAGGTGGACTACGAGCCGCTGCCCGCTGTCCTCACTATACAGGAAGCCCTCAAGGAGAATGCGCCTCTCGTTCACGACGATCTGACCACCGTATTGCGCGGGGGCCCGGCTGGGAAAGAGGATTCAGGCAAAAAGAGCAACGTGGCCGGCCACTCCCAGCTAAGACGTGGTGATCTGGAGAGCGGGTTCAGAGAAGCAGAGGTCATCGTGGAGCGAGAGTTCTCCACTCAGGCGGTCCACCCCGGCTATATTGAGCCATTTGTATCTACCGCACAATGGAACCGGGATGGCCGCGTGACGATCTGGACCACCACCCAGGGAACCTTCGACGTTCGCGACGGCACCGCTGCCATCATAGGTATTCCTGAGTCCATGCTGAAGGTCATCGCCATGGAGTGCGGTGGCGGGTTTGGAGGCAAGGGACCAAACACCAACCCTCTCAACCCCATGGCAGCACTCCTATCCAAGAAGAGCGGCCGCCCGGTGAAGATGGTCTTGAGCCGCAAGGAGACATTCGAGAGCACCTGCCCTGCTTCTGCAACCCACATACGGGTCAAGATGGGGGCTGATAAGAGTGGTCGAATCACGGCTGCCCAGTTCTACCTGGCTTACCAGGCAGGGGCCTTCCCAGGCTCACCGGTGGCTGCAGGCGTCCAGAACGGTCTTGGAGCCTACAAGATAGATAACTTCAAGGTGGACGGCTACGACATCGTCACCAACACTCAGAAGATGCAGAGCTACCGGGCACCCGGCCAGCCCCCGGCGACCTTTGCCGTAGAGGGTGTGATAGATGAGCTGGCGGAGAAGCTGGGCATAGACCCCCTGGAGTTCCGGTTGAGGAACGCCGTCCAGGAAGGAGACCGGATGCCCAACGGGGTGCAATACCCCCGAATTGCCTGCATGGAGATGGAGGAGGCTATGAAGGCCCATCCCCACTACAGCGCACCTCTGGGCGGCCCCAATCGTGGACGTGGTGTGTCTGTGGCCGCCAGGGCCATAGGTGGCAAAGGGGCCACTCCCCACGTTGCCACCATCAGCGTAAACACCAACGGCACCATAACCATCATCACTGGCTCCAATGACCTCAGCGGCACCCGGACCTCAGTGGCCATGCAGGCCGCGGAGGTGTTGGGCCTGGGGATCGAGGACGTGGTGTCCACGGTTGGCGACACCGACTCAGCGGGCTGGAGCGGCGTGGCCAACGGCAGCAAGATCACTTATTCTACGGGCCTTGCTGCCATCGCCGCTGCCGAGGAGGTCGAGCGTCAGATGAGCGCTCGCGCTGCCCTGCTGTGGGAGGTACAGCGAGAGGATGTGGAGTTTGAGGACGGCGTCTTTGTCTGCACCCGGAACCCGGCAGACAGGATGACTTTCCGAGAACTGGCTGGCAATCTCATGCGCACGGGTGGCCCCATCAGTTGCACGGGGTATACATTTCCAACCGGGCCTGGGGGAGTCCTCTTTGGTGGAAACATCGTAGATGTGGAAGTGGACCCTGAGACGGGGAAGGTGCAAATCCTACGATTCACCACCTTTACTGACGTCGGCAAGGCGGTTCATCCCAGCTTTGTGGAAGGACAGGCACAAGGCTCCACCGCTCAGGGCATTGGCTGGGCTCTGAACGAGGAGTACTTCTACAACCAGAATGGCTCTGTCGCCAACTCCACTTTCCTGGACTACCGTATGCCAACCAGCTTGGACCTACCCATGATAGACACGGTAATCGTGGAGATACCCAACCCGGGCCACCCGTTCGGCTTGAGAGGTAGGGCTGGGGAGATTCCAATTGTCCCGGTTATAGCGGCCGTGGCCAACGCCGTGTCCAATGCCACCGGCGTTCGCATGACCAAGGCACCAATGAACCCTGGCACAATCCTGCGAGCGATTGAGGAAAAGAACACCAAGGAGTAGTTTTCATCCGATCTGATAGAAGGTGCTAGCTAGAGGCGACGTCTATCCGCATAGGTGGTGGAGATAGGGGGACTCGAACCCGTAGCCACGCGTCCGGGTGACGCCCTTCGAGCTCTTGCGGATTTGGTAGACAATGTCTCCGAGTTCCCAGAAATCCTTCAGACTCTGCATCAGCTAGTTGGTGCTTTGTCCGATGCTGGCCCAGGGAACACACCTTTCATCTCTGACCAAACCAGTGTAACCCACAAATCCAATCCCTCAAACAGCAAACACAAGCAAAGATAGTCATCATGGAATGTCGCCAGGCATCCGGACTACATGAGTCCTAAAGAATACTACCTAGTGGGCAGGATTTTCTTTTGGTGCCTGGACCGTATGAAATCAATGTAGGGTGTCAGCACTTATTGGACACTTGGGGACCCGAGAGATTGGGGTGAAGGAGCTCCTCGTATAAGGGTGTCTCGTACCTCTTGATTGTACATCCTTCTGCGCTCAAGAGTCTCTCGTTGCACCTCCTTTCTTTGAGCCAGGATCTTCTCCTGGCGGCCCTGGAGCACGTCAGCCGGATCCACGTCCCTCAGCGCTTTGTGATATCTCTGGTGGTTGTAGAACTCGACAAAGCCTCTGATGGCCCCC
>JAQBZZ010000028.1 GCA_027622595.1 Chloroflexota bacterium | reverse complement strand
GTTCCACATAAACCCAATCGTAGCATACGCCGAGTGCATTGTAAAGACATAACGGTAACACTACACTAGTTATCTCTCCGCATGAGACTATAGCTCTGCGCCGTCGGCCCTCTGTTTGGCTGGGTAGCCAGGAACAGGGCCAGGGGGGGTAACATCTTCGGGGCGCTTTATCCACTCGTTGTAGATGCTAAACACGGAGTCTTTGACGCTGGCTGAAGACTCCGACGTTAACCGGGTGTCCACCGGGCCGGGGATCAGTTCGTTGACACTTATGTTGTACTCCCAGGTCTCTTGGGCCGCAACTCGGGTGAGTATCGACAGCCCAGCCTTGGCACAGGCATACGCCGACCGAGCTGGCCTTCCACGGTGACCAATGCCGGAGCCCACCGTGATGATCTTCCCGCCTCCTCTGCTTCTTAGATACGGGATGGCAGACCTAACGCAATAGTAAGCACCGATGAGATTCAGCTCTATGGTAGCAACCCAATTGCCGGTATCACTGTCTTCTACTCGATTTGGTTCAAGATTTCCTCCAGCGTTCACGACTACGATGTCAATGCCTCCAAAGCGCTGCGAAGCCGCTTTGAACATCTGCTCCACGGCTTCCTGCTTTGTGACGTCGGTCTGGACGGCGAATCCGCGTCCTCCGAAGCTTTCTATCTCTCGAACCGTGCCCTCGATTTCCGATGAGGTACGAGCAGCACAACAGACGTTAGCACCCTCCTCCGCATATGTGATGGCGATGGCCTTGCCGATTCCTCTCCCGGCACCTGTTACCAACGCGACCTTACCGTCCAGACTTCGAGATTGATCTGTCATTTGTTGCCCCCCTACTAGGACCGTATGTCAAAAGAGAAGGTGAGCCAGGCCAATATGGCAATGATCGTCCCAATTATTATGCCAACTTTTGTTAACACCCCAAACCTTGTTCTGCTTCCGCGCCAGAGCTCCCTGATGATGCTCCCTATTAGCTCTCCCATATGCCCCATCATCTACTACACTTGTTCTTCCCGAGCGCATCCACCACGCCTTTCTTGATCATGGACATCTCCTGGCTGCGTCTTGTTCGAATCTCGCAAGGTGCGAAGCCTAATTCAGGAGTAGGCTTTCCCTTGGTCTGATCTCGTTTCTAAGCTGCATAAGATGCTCTTCGTAATGATCGGCTATCAGTGCGAGGACGTCCAGGACAACGATTGGCTTACCCCCGCGCTGTCCCGAGCGCCCCAGCTGTTCAGCGGTCAATTCCTCAGTCACCCTGATAGCTTCATCTATCTCTCCCAGAACGGTATCGGTGACCCGCTTCCAGGCAGCTTCAGGATCATATGCGCCCCCCAAATCAGGACCATCTTCTTCCAGCAACCTCCTCAGCATTCGTCCATAGCCTCCGCCGGTAACGTGCCTCAGCAGATCCACGATGGCCCACTCTGACCCGTTGTTAGCTACAGCAGCGTTGACATCGGAGACACACTCCGAATAGCCGTCTCTAGCTGTCCGAAGTCGGACAGCGATCTCTTGCCTGCGTACTTCGGGTGAATTATCTGTCATAACCATCTCCTTTTTCGTTTCCTCTATAGTCGGCTTAGGATTCGATAGCGTTTCTCGCCCATATCGCCCAGTGTTCACATTCAGGCTTATAATACCAAGGTTCCTGGATACTCGACAGCATTGCAACAGTATTAAAGGAGGAGGATATGCCTAAGCAACACCTGAATCCATCTGGAATGAATATGCCAACCGGTTACTCCCACGTAGTTAAAGCAGGTGACACGATATACATTGCAGGCCAAGTGGCGCGGGCTCCTGACGGTTCCCTGGTCGGGAAGGACGACCCGACGGCCCAGGCTGAGCAGGTTTACAAGAACCTTCAAACTGCCCTGGCTTCCGTGGGAGCGACATTTCGGGACTTGGTGAAAACTACGACTTACGTGGTGAGTCCGGACTGCATCGATGCGGTGCGGGCGGCACGACTAAAGTATCTCGTCGATGAACTGCCGGCCTCCACACTGATCGTCGTGTCCAGTTTAGCTCTGCCAGAAATCCTGTTGGAGATTGAAGCGGTTGCGTACGTGGGATAGCAGGGCGCTATCTGCATCGCCGTCATTGCACGGTCAATTGGCTAGCTCGTGGCCCACTCGATCCCGTTCAGCACCAGCTTCTGAAACTCCTGCGTCTCAAAGCTCGGGCCGTTATGACCCAGCAGGGTGACGAATACCTTCCCATCTCCATAACTCCGCGTCCAGCCTAGTGGGAACGTGCCGGCGGGCATGTGTTTTGGATTGCCTCCCCATTGGTGCGTTCCTTCTTTGAAGTCGGCGCTCATAAACACGTCGTTGTTGTCGCTATATACTATGCCCATGTAGAGTTCATCGTTAGTTAAGAAATCCGATATGCCTGCGACGCCCGGGTGATTCGAGTTCTGGATATTAACGGTGAACTGGCCATAGGGCGGATGGAAGCTTGTCCCCATAACCCACCCGCCTCCGGTAATGTCGCGGTACTCGGGCCAGGTGTCTGGAATGCTCCCAGAAATGTGGATACAGACGAAGCCCTTGCCACCCCGTATGAACTCTGTCATGCCCGCCTGTTCGTCCTTGGTGAGAGCAGTCTCGTTATTTCGCAGAGTATTGAAAATCAGAGCATCGTACCGGCCCATCTCCTTGGCATCACCTAAGACGATGGAGTCCCAATTCACCGTCACTTCGTGGCCGGCGCCCTTAAGAAATCGATCCAAGACCGGCGTGGACTCCTCATATGGATGTCTGCCACCCGAGATTATTAGCAGATTCATTGATCATCTCCGTTTCGCTCCGCACCGCAAAGGCATGTGGTTCGGAGCAGTGTATATTTGTATCTACGTTCCTGTAGTACGATACCACAACGCATGGCGTGTGGTCCTCAGGCTGGGCGCTCAACAAGGTGTTGGAGGATATGGAACGCCTTGAACTGCTAGCGCTTTCTGGACGGCCCTCCCGTAGCCTGTTAAGCTGGCTGGAGAATCTCGCTTGGGGAAGAATATCATGAGCGGCACTGTTGATAGCACTACACGGCGAGGGCTCCAGAGCAGGGCCTTGGAGCTCTTGGAGTTTCCGCTAGTTCTGGAGCGTCTGGCAGGTCGCGCTCAGTTCTCTATGGCAAGAGAGTTGGCCTTGATGCTAAGACCGGCTCACACCAGTGAAGATATTCTGCAGGGCCAGCAAGAGACCTCGGAGGCTGTGCAGTTTCTTGCCAGCGGTAATGATTTGGACATTTCCTCTAGCAAGGATGTGCGGCAACAGGTAGAACGAGCTGCTCTAGGGAGCAGACTTCTAGGCACAGAGTTGCGAGATGTGTTAGACGTGCTTACCATCCTCGGCAAGGCTCGTCACGCTGTTATTTCCCAAGGGGACCTGCCGATACTCTCCTCGATGGCCAGGAAGATACCAGACCTGAGAGATCTCGAATCGCAAATATTCACGGCCATTGGGCGAGACGGCGAAGTTTTGGATCAAGCCTCGGTGCAACTGGCAGCCCTGCGGGTCGAGTCACGGAGTACGTACGAGCGGCTAGAAGAGCATCTCCAGAGAACCCTGAGACGGCTCCAGGACGGCGGTGTGCTCCAGGAACCTCTGATAACGCAGCGCCAGGGCCGCATGGTGCTGTTGGTAAAATCGGAAATGAGGCATCACGTGCCGGGTATCGTGCACGATGTGTCCGGCAGCGGTGCAACGTTGTTCGTTGAGCCTCTGACCATAGTCTCCGAGGGGAATCAGTCGCGGGAGCTGCGCTCGGCGGTAGAGCGAGAGGAAGCGCGCGTACTGCAGATGCTCTCGGAGGCCGTGGGGGCCAGGAGTGGCGAACTGCTGCTTGGACTGGACATGGTGGCGCACTTAGACCTGGCAATGGCCAAAGGCCGATATTCTGTTGCCACGGATAGTGTGCCGGTCACGGTGGTCGAAACCAAAAGACCCTACTTGCGATTCAAGGATGCCCGCCACCCATTGCTCTCCGGCGAAGTGGTGCCGAATACCATAGAAATGGGCAATATGTGGTCTCTCTTGCTAATTACCGGCCCCAACGCCGGTGGCAAAACGGTTGCTCTGAAGACGGCTGGCCTGCTGGCCGCTATGGCGCAATCTGGTCTGCATGTCCCGGCCGACGAGGCCACCCTCAGCGTTTACGACGGCTTCTACGCAGACGTAGGCGACCAGCAGAGCATTCAGCGGTCCCTTTCCACTTTTAGTTCCCACGTTGATAACTTGACCAAGATTCTTGCGGAGGCTACCCCCTCGTCACTGGTTCTTATTGACGAACTGGGTACGAGCACGGATCCCGAGGAGGGAACAGCCCTGTCTAAGGCGATCCTCCTTGAGTTTCATCGAAGGGGTATCCAGACAATTGCCACCTCGCACCTGCGAGACCTGGCTGAATTCATACGCGAGAACCCTGGCATGGTCAACGCCAGCGTAGAGCTACATCCTGAGACATTGGCTCCGACCTACAGACTAATCATGGGCCTTTCGGAAAGGAGCTACGCCATCACTATTGCCGCCCGCCTGGGCATGCCGCAAGCGGTCATTGATGACGCACTCTCTCTCCTCTCAGATGATTACCGGAAAATGGAAGGGCTGCTGGGTGACCTTCAGCGAGAGAAGAGTAAGGCCGCTGCGAATCGAGAGGAGGCGGAGCAGGAGATGGAACTCGCCAAGAGATTGCGGCTTGAGTTGGACGAAAAGCTGGCTGCTTGGGAGCAGGAGAAGGACAGTTTGATGGAGTCGGCCCGCCGCGATCTGCAGACCAAGGTCGAAGACATAATGCAGAGGCTGCGAATTGCGGAGCGTGCTGCGAATCGTCCTGTTAGGACATCTCCTCCGAAAAACATTACACAGGCCGTTGAAGAACCCGTGTCCGGGAGCTCTATCAAAGCCCTGCGTGATCAAAGACAAGAGGTATCGGCACTGAAGAGAGAGCTTAGGTCTCCCTCGTGGCGGCCTGCCAGTGCTGGCCGCGACTGGATACGGGATTTGAAGTCAGGGGACATGGTTTACCTGCAGGGAGTTAGTCTGCCCATGGAGGTGCTTGTTGGGGCAGCAGATGATCAAACGCTGGAGATTGCCCTTGGTTCTATGCGGGCTAAGATTTCCCTGGATCAGATTGAACGGAAGGCTGAAGCCGCTGCTAGATCTTCTGCCACCGCCGTTACCCGGGCTTCTCCCATAGAGGCACCCTTGGGGCGTGAGCTCGACGTCCGCGGGGTTCGCGTAGAAGAGGCCTTAATGCAACTGGATCGTTTCTTGGACCAAGCTGTCCTGGGCGGGCTGTCGTCGGTGCGGATTGTGCATGGTATGGGAACAGGGGCGCTGCGAGTCGCCTTGCGGGAGCACCTCGCCTTGCACGTGCAGGTCGACTCATTCGTGCCTGACGAAGGTACGCGCACCGACGGAGCCATAATTGCAAAGCTAAAATGATGCAGGACGTACCTATACAGCTCCTCCGTCGTCTGGCAGAGCAATGGCAAGTGCCGGAGCGGGATGCTTACACCTACTGCCTGCCACCTACCCTGATGCCTCCCGACGACGTCAAGCTGCCCGATGAGACCTTCGCCGCGATCCAAGCATCTGAGACTGGCGCCATCTTGTTCTGGAGCCCAGGAGAGACCAGACTGGTGCTGCCCCCATTTCCCGTGGAGTCTGAGGCCGCGGCTCCAGGCTGGGAGATGAGCCTTCTGTGGCCTTTGCTGGAAAGGCGTTGGACCGTCTTGGTCCCGCTATTGCGGATGAGCGGCTTTGCTGTAGGCATATTTGAAGGCGAACGCTTGGCTTTGTCCAAGACTGGCACACGTTTTGTCAAAGGACGGCACAAGAAAGGCGGCAGCTCTTCGGCTCGGTTTGCCCGCCGCCGCGAAGATCAGGCCAGGATGCTATTCGACAAGGCCGCCGAAACCCTTCAAGAGCTGGTCGAAGCGTACACGGGGAGCCTAACCCACCTTATCTTCGGCGGTGATCGTTTGACGCTGCTGGCCTTCGAGAAGAGGTGCCCTTTCCTTCAACGCCTCGAAGTAATCCGTCTACGTCGCATTCTGAACGTGGAACGCCCATCGCTGAACGCGCTCAAGGAGCTCCCACGCCAGATATATATGAGCCGTGTAGGCACCTTCGGCGCCGATATGCGAAGCGAGCCAGATTGACTCCTTACCTGTATTCCCAGCTGCTTGCCTGTCCGTCTGAGTCCACAAGATTCCGGTCGGAAGGTGTGCACGGGAAGTCTCGCCTTGAAACGGCTCAGAACCCTTAATTGAGATTCCGGTTTGCTTTCAGCCGACCAAGCATTTTCTTGATATCCTACAGGCACCACATCCCACCTACCAACCTCTTGGTACAACTATGAACGCCTCTTCTTCTATCCCAAGGCTCTCGGTCTTTTCCGGGCTGTGCAGATAGGCGGTATATGCTGCAAGGATGGCGTCGTACAGGTCGTGGGTCAGCCTCCCAGCGTAGGTAGTAACGCCGGGGACAAGTTGTCCCAGACGCTCTTGAAGGAAGGCCATCCCCTGAGAGGTGGTCTTTGAGGGAATGGGTTTCCCACAAAGGGACACCTTGACGGCGTAAGGGTACACTTCCAACACCTCTATCCCGTGTCCGGCTATACTATCTCTCAAGGCCATACCCCGGTACACCATGTCCTTAATGATGGAGCGTTTGGTGGTGAAGTAGCAGCTGATTCCCCGTCGTGCCAGTTCCCGCTCGCACTCCCTTCCTTTGAGGGAGCTAGTTGGAGTGCAGGCACAGTCTTCTTCCAGGCAGCACAGGCCCACCGGCAGACCCAGAGGACAGTCCATCCCCATCGTAGACGCACCCGCCTTCAGCGCCCACTGGTAAATGTCCTGGTCGCTGCACTCTTCTCCGAGGCGGTGAGGTCAAGGCCAAGATATGTCAAGGCAGCCTGCTGTCTGGAGCTTCGTTCCTGGCCTTAGTCACCGCTCTGGAGGATCTTCTCTATCTCTTCCATGTCCTCGGGAGTGAGGTGCCAGTCGGCGGCCTTGGCGTTGGCTGTAACCTGTTCGATCTTGGTGGCCCCGGCGATTACCGAACTCACCGTGGAGTTGGCCAACAGCCAGGCTATGGCCAGCTCCACCATGGGGTGCTCTCGGTCCGCGGCGAACTTTTCCAGCTTGGACAGCATGGCAAAGTTCTTCTCTGTCAGCGTGTTGCCCTGGGCGCGTTCATTGCCGGCCAGACGAGTGCCCTCGGGCACTGCCTGTCCCTGCCTGTACTTTCCGGTGAGGAATCCGCTGGCAAGTGGGTAGAAGGGGAGTATCCCGACGCCGTACTCCTTGCAGAAGGGGACCAGTTCTGCCTCGACGCTGCGGTTCAGCATGTTGTACTCCGGCTGAACGGTGACGAAAGGAGCAAGGTTGAGCGCCTTTGAGGTCTGGATAGCCTCGCACGCCTGCCATGCGGCGAAGTTGGAACAACCGATGTAGCGCACCTTGCCTTGATGCACCAGGTCATCCAGCGCGCGGAGGGTTTCTTCTATGGGCGTGTTGGGGTCGACGCGGTGTATCTGGTACAGGTCGATGTAGTCGGTCTGCAGCCAGCGGAGGCTCTCCTCCACCTGATTCATAATGTGGTGGCGGGAGTTGCCACGCTTGTTGGGGCCGTCGCCAACGGGATTTGCGACCTTGGTGGCTATGAGGACATCCTTGCGCATGTCTTTGAAAGCCTTACCAATGCGCTCTTCCGATAGGCCCCTGCCGTAGCTATCAGCCGTGTCTATGAAGTTTATCCCCTCTTCCACGGCCTGATGTGCCACCTTGAGAGAACTCTCTTCGTCCATCCTGAACCCGAAGTTGTTGGTTCCAAGGCCGACGGCAGAAACCTGAAGCCCGGTTGGGCCAAGCTGTCGGTATTCCATGTGAAGTGCTCCTTTCCAAATTCAACGGCGACAATGTTCGGGGCATTATACAGGAATAGACTGTCCTCTGCGACAGGGATTATCTTGCAGAGAAACCCTGCGTCTATAAGGCTCCGGCGATCTTCTCCCAGTGAAAGGCGGCGTCCCCGAATAGTATTTCGTTGATTTTGGCCTTCTTATGATAGAGGTGGATGTCCATCACCTTGGTGAAGGCTATCGCTCCGTGGCACTGGTGAGCCAGGGTCGTGACCCGTCGATATGCATCGCTTGTCCATGCCTTGGCCTTCGATATTTCCGGCGACTGGAACTCTCCCTTGTCCACCAGCCACGCGGCCTGGTGCATGAGCCAGCGGGAGGTATCAACGTCGGTGAGCATGTTGGCGCAGTGATGCTGAATGGCCTGGAAGCTCCCGATGGGCTGTCCGAAGGCCTGTCGAGTTTTGACGTACTCCACGGTCAGGTCCAACGCGGCCTGACCGCCACCCACCGACTCGGCGCACTTGCCTGTGGCACCCCAGGCCAGGAGCTTTTCCACCAGAGCCCAGCCCTCACCGGCAGGGCCTAGCAGGTGGTCTGACGGCACGCGGACGTCTTGAAATACCACCTCTGCCTGCTTGTCGATTCCCATGACTCGCAGGGGATTGACCGTGATGCCCGGGCTGCGAGCATCGACCAGGAGGAGCGAGATGCCCTCACGCGGGTTGGCCCCTTCGTTGGTACGGGTGACGACGATGAAGTAGTCCGCGGTCTGACCATCGGACACAAACATCTTTATGCCGTTGATGACGTAGTTACTTTCCGATAGGTCGGCCCGAACCGAAATGCCACCGGCCTGGTAGTGGGCACTGGGTTCGGTGAGGGCCAGCGCCATGATTAGCTTTCCGGAGGCTATTTTGGTCAGGAAGTCTGCCTTCTGGTCACTTGTTCCTGCCTCAAGAATGGCCTGTCCGCACAGTACAACCGTCGAGAAGAAGGGCCCTGGAAGGAGGAACCGGCCCATTTCTTCCAGGAGGACGGCCATGTCCTGGAAGCTGAGGCCTGCGCCTCCGTACTGCTCGGGGAAGGGCAGTCCCAGCCAACCCAGGTCGGCCATCTTCTGCCAGAGCTCCGGGTAGTGGCTGGTGTCGTCCGTCTCCATTTCCCGCACCAGCGACCTGGGGCATTCGACCTCAAGAAACTCCCTTGCGGAGGTCCGGAGCATCTCCTGTTCATTTGTGAGGGCGAAGTCCATGTTTTGTTTATCTTCAGGGAGAAGGGATGATTATGCTTATCTCCGGGGCAGTCCAAGGCCCCGCTGAGCGATGACGTTGCGTTGAATCTCGGAAGTACCCTCGTAGATCGTCTCGAAGATGGAGCCGATGTATGCCTCTTCAATTCTCCCCTTCAGGGGAGCATACCTTGAGTCTGATTCCAGGGGGCCATAGTGCCCCAGTACCTGCATGACAGCGTCGGTGAACTGTTGCCACATCTCGCTGCTCAGGAGCTTGCTCATGGAGGACTCGTAGTCGGGATTCAGCCCTTTGTCCCTCAACCAGGCCACCCTGTATGCGGCCAGACGGCATGCCTCGATTTTCACCGCCATCTCCGCCATCTTGCTACTGACCCGATCAATGTTGAGTAGCGATTCGCCATCGTGGACGGTCTCCCTGGCATAGGTCACGATATCTTTCAAAAAACTCCTGGCGTGGCCGACGTTCTCTATCCCTGAGCGCTCTAGGTTGAGGGTGCTCATAGCCACCTGCCATCCCTCGTTCCTCTCTCCAACCAGGTTCTCGGCCGGCACCCGCAGATTGTCGAAGAAGACCTCGTTGAGCATACCGCTCCTGCCCTGGGCTTCGTCAAGGGGGCTCAGCGTGATTCCGGGAGAACGCATATCCACCACGAAGTAGCTTAGGTTTCGATGTCGGGGAGCCTCAGGGTTCGTGCGAGCCAGGATGTGTATCCAGTCTGCTCTGGCTGCACCGCTGATGAAGTCCTTCTGGCCGTTGATAACGTAGTGATTGCCGTCCTGCACGGCTGTGGTGCGAACGGCGGCCAGGTCTGAGCCGCTTCCGGGCTCGGTGTACCCCTGGCACCAGTAGGTCTCGCCACTTGCAATGGAAGGTAAGAGGGTCTTCCTCAGGTGGTCGGACCCGAAGCGGATGATGGTCGGGCCTATGAGATTGGGGCCATCGTCAACGGTGATGGCCTGTGGCATTCCCCAGTAGGCTAACTCCTCCACCAGGAGAGTCTGTGCGATGTGTGAAGCACCCTGGCCGCCGTATTCTACGGGCCAGTGCATGGTGGCCCAGCCCTTTTGTGCCAGCTTTTTGCGTGTCTCCAGCACGGCCGGCCAGAGGGCGTCGGTGAAGGCGGTCCGCTCACACCAACGCAACTCCTGCGGGACCTCGGTGAGGATGAAATCTCGGACCTCATTTTGGAAGGCCTGTTGCTCAGGACTGAATCGGAAATCCACTTCATCCACTCCTTGAGTCATCAGGATATGCAGGATTGGAGCTATTCTATGCTATAACGTAACCTTCAAGACACGTGGAGAGACGACGTGGTGGACTTGGAAAATCCGGCGGGGTGAAGCTACTCCTTCCACCACGTGGAACGGTTGGATAGGGGTATCTCAAGCACAACCAGGTCCTTGTAGCTGCCGAAGTAGTCCCTGATGTGTCCGGGGATGGTAGCCACCTGCTTGAATCCCATCTCCTCCATAACGTCAATGGCGGCATCTTCACGCTCCGGCACCAGTTCCACGGACACCCTGTACAGGTCCAGTTCTGCGGCTATGTCCAGCAGTTCTTTTATCAGCCGTCGTCCTCCACCCTTCCCCCTGTACTCGGGGTCAACGACTATTCTCACCTCTCCAATGTGCTTGCGGGCAAACACGCGGCTCCTGTGAAGGGTCGCATCGGCGACTATAGTGTCTCCCACCACCCCAACAATGGAGATGACCTTCTCCAGGTTTATGTTGTGGGTCCAGTCCCGTATTACCTCCGGGTCGGTGACCGTATCCTTCAGGTAGTACAGGTCCTCTTCGCGTACTCGCTGGAAGAGGCCGAGCAGAGCCACGTGGTCGCTGCTACTCAAGGGCCGTAGCTTCATCTCAGTGCCGTCGTTCAGGGGGAAATTCTTGGGGTATCCCTCTAGCTTTGGTATTGATGCCATGGCTCCCTCCCTTTTCTCCCTATCTAGTTTAGGTTTAGATGGCTATTGACAGATGAACCGCGTGCTCTAGAACGCCACCCAAGCGCCCACTGACACATGATTCAACATGATTCTAATATACTCCAACTTCAGAAGATAGCCTGTGTGGTAGGGAAAATTGGATTGGCGTCCCGGTTAGATTCCCGATGGGTGTTTTTTCTTCTGGGATGCTGTCAGCGATCCACACGACGCGCCTGCCAGGACGGCAGTTCACAGAAGGATCGAAACAGACTAGATGGCCTACATAAAAAGAAGCCCCGAGTAACCTATCCTCAGAACGTCGGCCGCACCCCCCAGTGGGACGCCTATCGCCGTATGCGCTAAGGGTTCAATTGCTCGGAGCAATTTCAGTTGTGACACACAATTCATTTGTTGTCCATAGTTTCTCCTTGTCGGCCAGTTCAATTGACAGCACCAAGGGGCTAGTATATCCTAAGTCGAGTCTACGATCCTGTGGCGATGGCTTGTTGCTGGGTCATTGTCCCGGAGGATGCAATTGGCACCTGAAGGGTTAACGATAAACTACACCGCGGTGGTGATAGCAGCCATTGTCGGGTTTGTAGGTATGGCGATCATGTTTGGCGCCTCCTATTTGCTATCCCCCAAGAAGCGGACCGCCATCAAGGACATGCCCTATGAGTGTGGCATTCCTCCTGCTCCCTACTCCTGGTCGCAGTTGCATATGAGGTACTACATCTTCGCAATTCTGTTCCTCATATTCGACGTTGAAGCGGTCTTTCTCTTCCCCTGGGCATTGGTCTTTCTCACCAGCATCGACGCTGTGTTCTATGAGATGTTGCTATTCATTGGCATACTCTTCTTCGGCATTATCTATAGCTGGAAGAAGGGAGTCCTGCAGTGGAACTGACGCTGAGTAGCGGGAATCAAGAGCCGCGCAGCCTGCTTAACAGGGCCGCTCCTGGAGTGATCACGGCCCAGTCGGAGCAACTCATTGCCATGGCCAGGAAGTCCTCTCTGTGGCCCATGACCTTTGGTCTGGCCTGCTGTGCTATTGAGATGATGAGCACCTACATGGCCCACCACGACCTTGACAGGTTTGGGATAGTCACCTGGCCATCCCCAAGGCAGTCGGACGTGATGATTGTGGCAGGGACGGTGGTGAAGAAGATGGCTGAGCCGATAAAAATCCTCTACGAGCAGATGCCGGAGCCCAAATGGGTAATAGCTATGGGTAGTTGTGCAACCAACGGCGGCCCGTACTACCGTTCCTACTCCGTTGTGATGGGTGTTGACCACATAATACCCGTTGATGTCTACGTACCGGGATGCCCTCCCAGGCCTGAGGCCCTGATAGATGGCATCATGAGGTTGCAAGAGAAAATCATGCAGGACGCCAGGGAGCGTGGTCGAAAGGCATAGGAGAGAGGAAGCTCCCCAAGCCCCGGTCGATCTCGACGATAAGGGCCGTGCCTTGGAGCTATTGCTCCCAGGTATACTCGCCGAGTTCCAGCCGGAAATTGGGGCGACGGTCAACCTGGTGTCGGTGACCGTCAAGTCCCAGGATGTCCCCTCTGTGTGTCGGCTGGTAAAAGAAGACCCCAGGCTTTCCTTCAACTTCCTCATGTGTCTATGCGTGGTGGACTACGAGGAACACCTACAGGTGGTATACCACCTGTACAGCACCGACATGAAACACATGATGGTTCTCAAGGCCAACGTTTCCCCGGAGGAGCCATCGTTGCCATCGGTGACATCGTTGTGGACAGGAGCCGACTGGTACGAGAGGGAGAGTCACGATCTCTTCGGCGTGGTCTTTGAAGGCCATCCCAACATGGCGCCCCTGCTTCTGTACGAGGGGTTTGAGGGGTTTCCAGGCCGCAGGAACTATGAGATGCCGGAGTATAAAGAGTGGTAGATTTGAGCACTGAGGGCCAGCTGGATACCGTCCAGATGATGGTGAACATGGGGCCTCAACACCCCAGCACTCACGGCGTGTTCCGCATGGTGCTGTGGGTGGACGGGGAGCGTATTGTTGACCTTGAGCCTCATATAGGCTATCTCCACCGCGGCTCCGAAAAGCTATGCGAGGGAGAGCTTTACGTCCAGATAGTCACTCTCTTCGACAGGATGGACTACATAAGCAATCTGAACAACGAGATGATCTTCTGCCGGGCTGTGGAGAGGCTCATGGGGCTTGCTGTGCCGGAGCGGGCAGAGTACATACGGGTCATCCTGTGCGAACTGAACCGCGTGGCCAGCCATCTCCTGTTTTGCGGAACCTTTGGCATCGACGCCGGGGCCATGACCCCGATCATGTACGCCTTCCGTGATAGGGAGAAGATACAGTCCATGTTTGAGGCTGTGACCGGCGCACGGATGATGCACAACTACATTCGTATCGGTGGTGTGAAGGGCGATGTGCCGGACGATTTCTCCCAACGCATGGGGGCGCTTCTGAAAGTACTAAGGCAGGGAATAAACGAAACGGACAAGCTTCTGAGCTTCAGTGAGATATTCCTTGCGCGCACCAAGGGGATCGGTGTTATCGACGCGGAGACGGCAATAGCCTACGGGATGAGCGGGCCTTCGCTACGTGCCTGCGGCGTTCCTATGGACGTGCGCAAGGACGAACCATACTCGGTGTACGACAGGTTTGACTTCGGCATACCGATTGGGGAGAAGGGCGACTCCTGGGACAGGTACTACGTCCGGGTGGAGGAGATGCGTCAGTCAATGCGCATCATAGAACAGGCGCTGGAACAGATGCCGGACGGGCCGACCATCACTCCCAGCAGGCTGGTGCTCCGGCCCCCTCAGGGAGAGGTGTACGTGCGGGGCGAAAACCCTCGTGGTGAGATAGGCGTCTACCTGGTGAGCAACGGCGCCGACAAGCCATACAGGGTGAAGGTGAGGCCTCCGTCGTTCTGCAACCTGATGGCCATCAAGGAGCTTCTCAAGGATACCTACATTGCCGATGCAGTGGTCATCCTAGGTTCCCTTGACATAGTGCTTGGAGAGGTGGACCGTTGAGCGCTCTGGAAACGCTGCTGTTGGTCTTGGCCATTTTTGGTGTGCTGACTGGGCTTTCCGTCATCGTCCTCTCCCTGATATGGCTGGAGCGTAAGTTTCTTGGACGAATGCAGATGCGGATGGGCCCCATGCACGTGGGGCCGTTTGGGCTGCTGCAACCGGTGGCCGATGCGGTGAAACTCATGGCTAAAGAGGACCTGTTGTCCAGCTTGGTGGACAGGGTGGTGTACTGGGTTGCACCCCTTGCGGTGTTTGTTCCCACATTTATGATATGGGTAACCATACCGGTTGCCAGAGACCTGGTAATCCGCAACCTGGATATGGGTCTCTTCTATATAATTGCCTTCTCCGTCCTCTCCATAGTGGGGCTTGTGACTGCTGGATGGGCCTCATCGAACAAGTACGCCGTGCTTGGAGGATTCAGGGCCGCTGCGCAGCTTGTGAGCTATGAGATACCGTTGATTCTGGCCGTACTCGGAGTGGCCATGCTGGCCCAGTCCATGAACCTGGAGGAGGTGGTGAACAGCCAGTCTACAGTCGTTTATGCGCTGGTTCAGCCACTGGGGCTGGTGATATTCTTTATCGCAGGGCTTGCCGAGCTGGGTCGTACTCCTTTCGACATCCATCCGGCGGAGTCCGAGGTGGTGGGGGGGCCTTTTGTCGAGTACAGCGGTGCCCACTGGGCGGTTTTCTTCCTGGCAGAGTACATCAACACCTTTGCCATCGCCGCTCTGACCGTCCTGTTGTTTCTGGGAGGGTGGCTCTTCCCCGGGATTTCCGGCGATGTCTCTGCCCTTGGAGTCCTGGTCTTCCTGGTCAAGAC
The DNA here is from genome assembly GCA_027622595.1 of Chloroflexota bacterium. GTDB lineage: Bacteria > Chloroflexota > Dehalococcoidia > Lucifugimonadales > UBA2985 > JASLXI01. Next base: position 6,643 of record JAQBZZ010000028.1, on the reverse strand, counting down.
GTATCTGGTCATTCTGGTCGTTTTCTGGATACGGGGTACGTATCCACGCCTGAGAATCGATCAACTGATGTCATTGGGGTGGAAGGTGCTGGTTCCCCTGGCCCTTGTGAATGTGGTGATCACGGCATCCTATATGTTCTATGGCTGGTCTGCCTGGAGCCTCAGCCTGATGTCCCTGGCTATTCTGGGGGCCGCGATCTGGGGGCTAAGCAAGCGTATGCGGACGGCTCCTACCCCCGAGTACACGGTGAAGCTGTATGTCCCTGCCCCGGAGGCATCCAATGCTGGGTAATCTAAAGGGCCTCATGGTCACTTTTGCTACCTTTTTCCGCAAGCCGGTGACGTATAAGTACCCCCAGGAGCACAAGCCGATAGAGGACCGTTATATGGGGTTCCCCGTTCTCATGTGGGATGAGAAGGTGGAAGAGCCCTACTGCACAGGCTGCATGGTCTGCGTCCGCTACTGCCCCACTCAGTGCATGAGCGCTGTCATGAAGGACAATCCTCTTCATGCGGAGGGAAAGAGCACTCGGCGAAAGATTGTGGACAGCTTTGAGATAAACCTTGGGCGGTGCATCCTGTGCGGTATCTGCGTCGACGTGTGCAACTTCGATGCCATCGAGATGAGCCATGAGCACGAGTTGAGCAAGTACGCCCGCAACGACAACCGTACGAACCTGCCGAGGTTGCTTGAGATGGGCAGGTCCTATCAGAAGGAGTCCGGCTGGAAGCCTAAGCCTGTGAAAGAAACCAAGCCTGAGCCTGAGACCAAAACGGAAGAAGCGGTGGAGGCTGAGAATTGAGCCTCTCTCTGGTCGTATTTTACCTTCTGGGTGCCGTGTGTCTCGGTGGGGCTGTAGGGGTGGTGGTGTCCCGTAACGTGGTGCACTCGGCCTTGCTTCTTCTTGTGTCCCTGATGGGGGTTGCAGGACTGTATTTGCTCCTGCTAGCGGAGTTCCTCGCCCTTGTCCAGGTGCTCATCTACGGAGGAGCCATCACCATAATTGTGCTCTTCGTCATAATGCTCACCAGAGTACAGGAGTTCCGGGCCATGAAGGACAATCCGCAGTGGCCCCTGGCGGTTGTGGCAGCCCTCGCGATGTTTGTGCTTCTGGCCGCGGCGATGATAAAGGGCGCTCCATCCGAGACCACCCGCCAATCGGTGAGTTTTGAAGAGTTGGGGAGCAGCCTCTTCACGCAGTGGGCCGTCCCCTTTGAGGTGGCGTCTCTGGTGCTGTTGGTGGCCTTGATTGGTGCCATAGTGATAGCCAGGGAAGGCGGTGAAGAGTGAGCCTGATCCACTTTCAGGTGCTCAGCGCGGCGCTTTTTTCCATCGGCGTGTACGGCGTGCTGGCGCGGCGCAGTGCAGTCATGGTTCTGCTCGCGCTTGAGCTGATGCTCAACGCGGTCAACGTCAACCTCATCGCTTTTGCCGCATATGGAGAGCAGGTGCAGGCTACGGGACAGGTCATTGCGATATTCGTTATCACCGTGGCGGCGGCTGAGGTTGGACTAGCTATGGCGATAATCCTGCGGCTGTTCCGAGACCGCGCTTCGGTGGACGTGGATGAGGTGGACCTGATGAAATGGTAGGAATATAGGTGACAATGCTTTTTCAGATAGAGACGGTGACAAACTCGGGGGTTCAGTGGGCGTGGCTAGCGCCCACTCTTAGCGCCTCCGCTTTTTGCGCCATCGTCGTTTTGGGCCGCTTCCTTCCAAAGCAGGGGGCATTTCTCTCGCTTCTTGCCATCATGGCTGGGTTCGGAGTCTTCTGGTACGTGCTCAGTGAGTTTCTATCTTCGGGAGGCGGCATATTCTCAGTGGACTGGTTCACCGTTGGGGAAAGCACCTTCTCCTGGGGGATAATCGTCGACGAACTATCGGTGGTGATGCTTGGCCTTGTGACCTTTGTGGCCCTGATGGTACAGATGTACTCCCTGGGCTACATGAAAAACCAGGAGGGGTCGTTCGGCTGGTACTTCGCCGTCCACTCCCTCTTCGCCGCCGCCATGCTGACTCTGGTGCTGGCGGACAACTTCCTCCTGATGTATATAGCCTGGGAACTGGTGGGTGCGTGCTCCTACCTGCTCATCGGCTTCTGGTACCACAGGCGCTCTGCTGCTGAGGCGGCCAAGAAGGCTTTTATAACCACCAGGATTGGCGACGTTGGGCTTCTGATAGGGATTCTGCTGCTGTTCAACGAGACCGGCACCTTTGACATCACCACCATCTTCCATATAGCGGAGCAGGGCGGCATTGGCTCAGGAACGCTCACGGCCGCGGTACTGCTCATCTTCCTGGGCGCTATGGGCAAGTCGGCACAGTTCCCCCTGCACGTGTGGCTCCCCGATGCTATGGAAGGCCCGACGCCGGTCAGCGCGCTGATTCACGCGGCTACCATGGTGGTCGCCGGGGTCTTCCTTGTGGCAAGGGTGTTCCCGCTGTTCGTGATGTCGGATACGGCGATGCTCGTAGTGGCGTTGATAGGTCTCATCACAGCCCTTATCACGGCGGCTATGGCTCTGGTGATGACCGACCTCAAACGGGTGCTGGCCTACTCCACAATAAGCCATCTGGGCTTCATGATGCTGGCCCTTGGGTCGTTCGGGTTCACAGCCGCGATATTCCATCTGGTGGCCCATGCCTTTGCCAAGGCGCTCCTCTTTCTTGGGGCAGGCAGCATTGCTCACGGCACTGGCGACAAGAGAGACATCCGGGAGATGGGTGGCCTGTGGAAGCGGATGCCTGTGACCTCGATTACCTTTGGCATAGGGCTGCTGGCCCTGGGAGGAATACCACCATTGAGCGGGTTCTTCAGCAAGGACGAGATACTGGTGGCTGTGCTCGATGGGAGAGGACCGCTGTTCTTTGTTCTGACGCTTGTGGCCGCCCTGATGAGCGCACTGTACATGGCCCGGCTTCTGTTCCTGGTGGTGCTTGGCAACCTGAAGACGGAAAACGAGCACGCCCATGAATCGCCCTGGGTGATGACAGTGCCCCTGATCGCCCTTGCCGTCCTGGCGTTGGGTGCCGGGCTGCTGGCCCCCGGTCTAATTCCTGGCTACGACGGTTTTGGGAACTGGCTGTTCTTCGAAGAGCCCGAAGCCTATCACATCAACTTCCTGGTTATGGTCATCTCTGTTGTGCTTTCCATCGGGGGATTTGCCATTGGCTGGGCGCTGTACTCCCGGAAGCTGCTTTCGGCAGACCGCATCCGTGAGCGGTTTTCCGGCCTGCACCGTGTCCTGGTAAACAAGTACTATCTGGACGACCTGTACCAGTGGGTCATTAACCGGGTTGTCCTGGCCTTCGCCCGCTTCATGGCCCTCTTTGACCGCATCGTGGTGAACGACGTGGGAGTGAATGGGACGGGGCGCTCGGTGTTCCTGTCCGCGTGGAGGTTGAGGTATCTGGAGACTGGTAAGGTGTACAACTACGCCCTTGTGATGGTGGTTGGTGTGGTGGCGGTGGCCTTGATATGGTGGCTGGCGTTGCCCTATGCGTAAGTCCTATAAGTAAGAAGAAATTCGGAACTGACACACCAATGAGCGAACAGGACAGATAGAACAAAGTGGATACCTTCGACTCATACGTACTCATGGCTCTTGTGGCAATACCCTTCGTGTGGGGCGTCCTCCTGGCGTTCCTGCCGAGGGAGAGGCTCCAACATATCAGGCTCACCTCAGCCGCGGTGGCCCTGGTGGTCCTGGGCCTCACCGCCTACGTCTTCCTGGCATACGACAGCTCACTGGGGGGTTATCAGCTGATACGAGAGTTCCAGTGGCTGGACTCCCTTGGCGTTACCCTCTCGTTGGGTGTGGATGGCATCTCCGTGCCCATGGTCCTGCTGACCGGCGTCGTGATGTTCACGGGAGTCCTAATATCGTGGAACATCGAGTATCGAGCCAAGGAGTTCTTTGTCCTCTTCTTCCTGCTTGTGGCGGGAGTCTTCGGAGTGTTCGTATCCCTTGACCTGTTCTTCTTCTTCTTCTTCTATGAGATGGCGGTGATGCCCATGTACCTGCTCATTGGAGTCTGGGGGAGCAGCAGCGACTTCGGCAGCTTCCTGCGGCCCAAGGAGTACGGGGCCATGAAGCTGATGTTGTATCTGGTTGCGGGAAGCGTTCTTGTGTGGGTGGCCCTCATCGCCGTGTTTGTGGAAGGCGGCATGGGCACCTTTTCGCTGCTGGCCCTGGAGGACGTGACCTTCTCCGAGAACTTCCAGCGCATTTTCTTCCCCCTGTTCATGATAGGTTTCGGTGTGCTGGCCGGCCTGTGGCCCTTCCACTCATGGTCGCCGGACGGCCACGTGGCCGCGCCAACGTCGGTGAGCATGCTCCACGCGGGTGTGCTGATGAAGCTTGGCGCATACGGCATCATAAGGATCGGGATAGACCTTCTTCCACAGGGAGCGGAGGACTGGATGCCTGTGCTCATCATCCTTGGTGCAGTCAACGTGATTTATGGTGCCGTGTCGGCAATGGGGCAGCGGGACCTGAAGTACGTGGTGGGCTACTCCAGTGTGAGCCACATGGGATACGTCTTCATGGGGTTTGCTACCCTGAACTCCATAGGTATGAGTGGGGCGGTGCTTCAGATGTTCTCCCACGGCATTATGACGGCCCTCATGTTTGCCCTGGTAGGGGTAATTTACAGCCGCACCCACGTCCGGGATATTGGAGTGCTGGAGGGGTTGACCAAACGCATTGGACTCACGGCTGCCTTCTTCGTGGTGGCGGGGCTCACCTCTCTGGGATTGCCTGGCCTTAGCGGATTTGTTGCGGAGTTGATGGTGTTCATCGGTGTCTTCAGGGACTACCCGGTGCTTGGAATGCTGGGGATTATAGGCGCGGCGATCACCGCTGTGTACATTCTCAGGCTTCTGGCCAAGGTCTTCTTCGGCCCCCTTGATCCTCGATGGGAGCACGTGACCGACGCCACCCGACTTGAAGGCTTTTCGATGGCGATACTGGTGGCCTTCCTCCTGGTGGTGGGGCTGTATCCAAGGCCGTGGATGGACATGATCAATAGCGGGGTCGCTCCTATTCTGCAGAGGGTGGCGGGCCTGTAATGAACTATCTGCTGTTTGCGCCGGAGTTTACGCTAACGGCGGTTGCCTTTGCGGTGCTTGGTGTGGACCTCTTTTTGCCCCGTGATAAGAAGGGTTATCTGCCGGCATTGAGCGTGGTGGGGCTGATAGGGGTCTTTGTTCTTTCCCTTCGCTACCTGTGGGGCAGGGACACAGACCTGTACGATGGTCTTTTCCTGATAGATAACTTCTCGCTCTTCTTCAAGGCTTTCTTCCTGGTGCTGGGGGTTATGGTGGTGCTCTCATCGGTGGACTACGTTAAGAAGCATTTGAGCCGTCCCGGAGAGTACTACGGCATACTGATATTCTCCATCCTGGCGATGATGCTCATGGCCGCCTCAGGTGAGCTGCTGACGGCGTACATCTCCCTGGAGCTTTTGAGCTTCAGTCTGTACGTTCTGGTCTCCTACGGACGCCACGGCCTCAAGCCAAGCGAGGCGGGGGTCAAGTACATTCTGCTGGGGGCCTTCGCCTCGGCGCTGCTTCTCTATGGAATCAGCCAGGTGTACGGTATGCTTGGCACCACCCGCTTCGATGAGATCCACGCCGCTCTCCTCCTGGAGGGGACGCCTCTGAACCCCGCGGTCCTTGTGGGGCTGGTCCTCATCATCGCCGGGTTGGGGTTCAAAGTAGCGGTGGTGCCATTCCACATGTGGGCCCCCGACGTCTACGAAGGCGCTCCAACGCCTGTGACCGCTTACCTGGCTGTGGGGTCGAAGGCCGCGGCCTTCGCTCTCATACTGCGCCTCTTCTCCCAGGCCTTCATGCCCGCCTTTGACGACTGGCAGATAATCCTGGTGATTCTAGCGGCTCTGACCATGACGGTTGGAAACCTGGTTGCAATGGCCCAGCAGAACATCAAGCGAATGCTGGCCTACTCCAGCATAGGTCAGGTGGGGTATCTGCTGATGGGTGTGGCGGCCCTATCGCCCCTGGCCTCCAACGGGGTAATCCTTCACCTGGTCGGGTACGGGGGTACAAACCTTCTGGCTTTCATGTGCGTTATCGTCTTCTACAACGCAACGAACAAGGAGGAGATTGCCGATTTCGCCGGCCTGGCCGACAGGTCTCCCTTTGTGGCCATGGCCATGAGTGCGGCCCTTCTTTCTCTGGCGGGGCTTCCCTTCTTCGCAGGATTCACGACCAAGTTCTACCTGTTCACCGCCGCCGCCGATGGGGGGCTGCTTTGGCTGGTGGGGCTGGCGATAACCAACAGTCTAATATCCCTGTACTACTACATGATGGTGATGAAGCAGATGTACATGGTGCCTGCCGACGATAACACTCCCCTGAACGTATCCATGTTCAGCTGTGGCGTTCTGGGGATGCTGCTAGCGGGAGTCATCATCATCGGCGTCTACCCAGGGCCTCTGGTGAATGCCATCCAGGCTGCCACCAAGGCAATCTTGCCCTGATGCTGCTACCCCGATGCTGCTAATGCATGCATCGGTAACCCATCATACGCACCCGCAATGTTGCCGTAGAAATCCGACAGTCCGTGTATGCTTATGGACATGTCGAATCTCACACTGATTACACTAGTCTGGGAAC
>JAQBZZ010000074.1 GCA_027622595.1 Chloroflexota bacterium | reverse complement strand
ATACGAGGAGCTCCTTCACCCCAATCTCTCGGGTCCCGAAGTGTCCAATAAGTGCTGACACCCTACAATAAGTCATGAAGGGCGCCGGTACGCCGTTTATGGGTCGACGAAAGAGGAGGCGAGACAGAAGCTCCAAGCCCTCCTACGGAAACAAGACCAGGGCCTACCTATGCTCACGTCGGCCATATCTCTGCAGGAGTATCTGGCGCAATGGCTGGCGAATGTGAAAAACCGTGTTCGGCCCTCTACTTACGACGGGTACGAAGGACTTGTCCGGGTCCACATTATCCCCCACCTGGGCCATATCAGGCTGGGCAAACTGACACCAGACCACATCAGCAGGGGGTGGGACACGATGCTGAAAGAGGGGAAGTCCGCCAGCGTAGTCGAACATGCCCACTTGCGGTTATCCAAGGCGCTGACTGACGCCGTGAAGCGCCAGCTTATCTATCGTAACCCATGCCAGGCCGTGTCTGCGCCCAAAGCCGACAAGAGGGAGCTTCACCCGCCGGACGCCCAGGCCATTCACCGCCTCCTCGAAACCGCCAGGGACACGGACTATTACGAGTTGCTCCACACCGCCTTTTATACCGGCCTACGGCGCAATGAGGCCCTGGCGCTCCGTTGGCGCGACCTGGACCTGAACGAAGCGACTATCTCAGTAGGGCGAAGCCTCTACAGGGCCAAGGGCGGCCAGTCCCTCTACCAGGCCCCTAAGACCGCCAAGGGTCGCCGTCTGGTGTCTCTCACGCCGTCGTCAGTCCTTGTACTCAGAGCCTTGCGAGAGCGCCAGCAAACGGATGGGCTTCTCCAGGGGCATGAAGTCAATGACGATAGCCTCGTCTTTCGCTATCGCAACGGCAACCCCATGCTGCCCCGTGCTGTAAGTGGAGCTTTCAAGAAGCTGGTGCATCGGGCTGGACTGGAAGGCTACCGCTTCCACGATACACGCCATGCCCATGCAACGTTGATGCTCCGCCAGGGAGTGCATCCCAAGATCGTGCAGGAGAGGTTAGGCCATGCCAAAGTTGGGACCACCCTCGACATCTACTCTCACGTCACCCCTGGGTTGCAGCAGGCGGCGGCGCTCCGCTTCGATGAAGGCTTGGCCATCAGTGCGCCGGAGGCCGTCGCGGAGCCAGTTTTGGGGTGAATTGGTACAAACATTGGTACAGTAGGGGTAAAGCGAAGGCCCCCAGGACAACCTGGGGGCCTGATTTTGTAGCTAAATATGTGGTGGAGCTGAAGGGATTCGAACCCTTGACCCCCTGCTTGCAAAGCAGGTGCTCTCCCAACTGAGCTACAGCCCCATGTGGTTGCTTCGGGGAGGCAGACCTGATCCCACCCATCGGGAGCAGGGTGGTTTGCAGCACTCTTGTCTTTGTATGTGAAAGTGCGATGTGCGTCAGTCCGCTTCCCAGTATAACACCACTAGTAGGACTACGGCTAATGTACCCAGCTTAGATGTCTATATCCTGGACATGATCTAATCGCTCGGGTATCCTGTTGGTAATTTCGTAAATGGAATTCATGGAATAGCAGGCAAGAGAAGGAGGACAGGGAATTGGCAAGGTACAAAGTAGTGACCCAGAAGCGCTCTGATATTCCTTCACACGAGTTTGAGATGGAGTCTCTGGCTCCAATCGGTGCAGAGATCATCGCAGTCTCTGCGACCTCCGAAGGGGAGTTTATAGAAGCGGCGAAAGACGCCGACGCTATCATAGCCAGCGGACGCCGTATTACTGAAGCGATAATAGATAGCCTTGAAAACTGCAAAATCATAGCGCTGGGTAGTGTTGGTGCGGACTCGGTTGATGTGGACGCTGCAACACGGCGCAATATACCGGTAACCAATACCCCGGACGTATTTATTGAAGAGGTTGCCGATCACACTTTGATGTTGATGTTGGCAACCTTCCGGCGTCTCACAATCCTGGATAAACTTGTGAGGGAGAATCGTTGGAGCGAAGGACGCCCCGTGCTGGCGGATATCCCAAGGTTACTGGGCCAAACGTTGGGGTTTGTGTCATTCGGCCATGTCGCAAGGGCCACTGCACTGAGGGCAAAGGCGTTCGGAGTTCGTATGCTGGCCTATGATCCATATATTGAGGAAGTGCTGATTACCGAATATGGCGTGGAGCCTGTGGGGCTAACCGAGCTTCTGCAGCGCTCAGACATAGTCTCTATGCATGCTCCCTCCACGCAGGAAGTCCATCATATGCTCAGGGAGGAGCATTTCAGACTGATGAAACCGACTGCTCTTTTCATCAATACTGGTCGAGGGCCGACGGTGGACGAATCGGCGTTGATCGAAGCACTGCAACAGGGCTGGATAGCTGGTGCGGGCCTTGATGTGCTTGAGAAGGAGCCGCCTGACCCGGAGAGCCCGCTGCTGACTATGGAGAACGTGATATTCACGCCACACGTGGCATCGGCGTCGGCACGGATGAGACCTGAATCACGCAGGCGGGTAGGGCAGGAGATAGCCCTGGTCCTAAGCGGGCGCTGGCCAAGAACCTGCGTGAACCCGTCTGTGCTGGAGAAGACGACGTTGACGCGCTGGCAACCTTACTCTATGAGCAGAGGACCCGGCTCGTAACAGACGGCAGGGGGTTCTTTTACGATAAGAATGAGGCCATAACTACTGATTACTAGCATGGCAATGTGGGCCATGCTACTTGTGGGCTAGGCAAGTTGGTCTATTGCTCTGGGTTGTGGAGCTACGCTGAATAAATAAGAGGGCGACGCATATGCGTCGCCCTCTTATTTATCTTAACCCCTGAATAGTGGAAGGAAGGTGATGAGTGATATATGTAATCACGGCAGGTTTTCTCAGGGAATGGCCTCTTTAGCTGGGGGAGCTCCCTCCATCCTTCCGAAGAAGGACGGGTCATGCTCAACCCCGACTCCGTTAGCCAGACGCCCACCGATCGAACTGGGATTCCTGATGTTGGAGAGATTGCTCCCTCCGGTTGCAGGCTCCTTAGAAAGGAGGTGATCCAGCCGCACCTTCCGGTACAGCTACCTTGTTACGACTTCGTCCCAGTCACCGGCCCCACCCTCGGCCGCTGCCTCCCCGAAGGGTTAGCCCACGGACTTCAGGCATTGTCGGCTTCCATGACGTGACGGGCGGTGTGTACAAGGCCCGGGAACGTATTCACCGCAGTAATGCTGACCTGCGGTTACTAGCAACTCCATGTTCATGCAGGCGGGTTTCAGCCTGCAATCCCCACTGAGGCCGGGTTTGATGGGATTGGCTCCACCTCGCGGCTTAGCAACCCTCTGTCCCGACCATTGTAGCGTGTGTGTAGCCCAGGATGTAAGGGCCATGCTGACTTGACGTCATCCCCACCTTCCTCCCCCTTCTTAGGGGCTGTCTCGCTAGAGAAATCAACTAGCGACGAGGGTTGCGCTCGTTGCGGGACTTAACCCAACACCTCACGGC
>JAQBZZ010000027.1 GCA_027622595.1 Chloroflexota bacterium | reverse complement strand
CACCTTTATGCCACCTTCAGGCAGCGATTCCACTTATCCCCACTGTCCAGTTTCCCTGAGCCACCTCTGTGTGCGTGCCGAAGCGCTCCTTGAAATGGTAGGCAGGCTAGAATCTCGTTACCTCTAACTCCTAAGTTACTTAACACCGATGGGATGGTACTGTGGGAAGTACGCAAAAGGAATCAACTGAATTCAAGGTGTATTCATGGAGTCATTGATGCAAGATAACAAAGGCACGGCTTGGGGAGGTGGTGGAGAACGTCCACCACGGGCTTCACGGGGCATTTCAGACCACCTGTGATAAACTGGACACAAACGGGACGTAGGAGCCGACATGAGACGACGTTTCACAGCTACTGTGTGGCAGGAAGGCGACTGGTATGTGGCCCAGTGCCTTGAGGTAGACGTGGCAAGCCAGGGGGAGACGGATGAGGAGGCGCTGTCGAACCTGGAGGAGGCCCTAGCTCTTCACTTCGAAGATCCCAGGGCCACTGCCCTTCCAACGGTACGAGAGGTCGAGGTTGAGGTCGGTGCCTCTTAGACCACTGCCATTCCGAGAAGTCAAGCGCAGGCTCGAAGCCGCGGGGTTCGCGGAGCAAGGTCAGAGAGGCAGCCACGTCAAGTTCGTGAAAACATCTCAGGAGGGGTGCGCACGGCAGTAGTGCCGCGACACAGAGAGGTAGCTGTCGGGACGCTGAGGAGCATTCTGAGGCAGGCGGGACTCAGTCAAGAGGAGTTCGAAGGACTGTAAGGTACAATCTCGCATATCCATTTCCACCAACAAATCAACGCATTCTTACCCCAGAGGCGTACGTCAAGGCCTCAACCCAAACCGAGGAGGGCATTTGGGACTGTCTCTAGAACATGACGAAACCCGACTGGGAGAGGTGGTGGAAACGTCCACAACCGGCTTTGTAGCCCAGTGCTACCAGCTTTTTGGAGCGCCACCGTTGGGAGCGCTGGTGAAGTCGGGTGGTCCCTACCCTGCCTATGGCGTGGTGCACCAGGTGTCGACACAGGGCATCGACCCGACGCGGAGGCCGGTGGCCCGCGGCCAGGATGAGGCCACCGAGGAGGACGTCTACCGGAGCAACCCGCAGCTTGCACACCTGCTGCGGACGGACTTCCAGGCCGTGATCGTGGGGCATAGCGCGGAGGAAGACCTGCGTTACCATCTGCCGCCCACGCCTCCGCCCATATACGCTTTCGTGCATATGTGCTCCACCGAAGAGGTGCGAATGTTCACGGCCAACCCTGCGTTCCTCCGTCCTCTTGCCACGTCTAGCATCACCGCGCTGGAGGAGGTCGTCGCTGCGTGCCTTCGATACACCGCCCCGATGCAGGAGGACACGGAGAAGTTCCTCATCGGGGTAGGTAAACAGCTTGCAGGCTTCTTCCCAGGCGATTTCCGACGTGTGGAGACTATTTTGCGAAGGGCTGCGCTATGAAGCTATTCCAAGAACCCCGAACCCCCGCGCCTTCGGCCTGGCTCAGGACGAACGGGCCCTTTCCGCCCCACCAGATTGCCACGCTCGGGGACTCGCTCGCAATGACGGTGGATTGCGAGGCTGGGGCGATTCATGAATCGCCCCTACATGTTGAAGGACTTGAGCAGGACGCGAAGTGGAGACTTTACACAGACCTATGAATACAAGTACGAATCCGCATGGCAGGTATCTTGGAAATGTTGTGGGAGGGTCTCTCAATCGAGGGATTGAGGTCAGGCTTGACCCGCAAGTTCCTGTGGAGGAGATGGCCCTTGGCCAGCACGTGGTGATACAGGGGCAGAGCCGCCGTTTCTTCGGCATCATCACCGACATCACGCTGGAGACATCGGACGACTCGGTAAGGGCGAACCCGCCTGACCTGTCGAACCCACTTGTCGCCAGTGTGGTGTCGAGCACCGCGGTGTACGCGACGCTTCAGGTGCTGCCCATGCTGGCACTGGAGGGAGAGATGGCGCTGATAGACGGCCCGATGCCCGCCAAGACCGTGCCCCCCCACTTCGCGCCGGTGCATCTGGCGGCCAAAGAGGACGTGGAGATGGTGTTCGGCAGGGAGGACGAGCGGCACTTCTGGGTGGGCACTCCGCTTGACCTGGAAGAGCGGATAAACATCGACCTTGAGGAGTTTGTGAAGCGCTCCAACGGCGTCTTCGGCAAGAGCGGTACGGGAAAGACGTTCCTGACGCGGCTGCTGCTGGTTGGCATTCTGCAGAAGAGCGCGGCGGTGAACCTGGTGTTCGACATGCAGAGCGAGTACGGCTGGATGGGCACATCGGAGGGCACGGGTACGGTCAAGGGACTGAAGCAGTTGTTCCCATCCAAGGTGGCGGTGTTCTCGCTTGACGAGGAGCACGGCCGCAGGCGCGGTATTTCGCCAGATTACCTTGTGAAGGTGGGCTACAACCAGATAGAGCCGGAGGACATTGAGATGCTGCGGGAGACCCTCAATCTGTCGGAGGTGGCTGCGGACGCGGCCTTCACGGTGGCGGGGCACTTTGGTCAGCAGCGATGGTTGCGGCAGTTCCTGGACCTGGACGGCCAGGAGGTGCAGGAGCTGTCCAAGTCCATCAACGTCAACGAACGGGCACTATCCACCCTCCACAACCGGCTGCGCAGGCTCAGTCGGTTCCACTTCGTGACGGAGAGGGAGACGGACGAGTCGGTGGAGGAGATACTGCGCTACCTGGACCGGGGCATCCACGTGGTGCTGGAGTTCGGGCGATACCAGAACGAGCTGGCGGCCTACATCCTGGTGGCGAACCTGCTGACGCGTCGTATACACAGTCGGTACGTGACACGCAAGGAGGAGGCGATGGGCGACCAGGCCAAAGAGCCTCGACCGCTGGTCATCACGATAGAGGAGGCGCACAGGTTCCTCAGCCCGGGCATTGCATCGCAGACGATCTTTGGCACGATTGCCCGTGAGATGCGGAAGTACAACGTGACGCTGCTGGTGGTGGACCAGCGGCCCAGCGGGATTGACGACGAGGTGATGAGCCAGCTTGGGACGAAGCTGTCCTGCCTGCTGGACAACGAACGGGACGTGGATGCGGTGATGTCGGGGGTGTCCGGGGCCAGGGAGCTACGGTCGGTGCTGAGCAAGTTGGATAGCAAGCAGGAGTCGCTGATATTCGGGCACGCGGTGCCTATGCCGATTGTGGTGAGGGTGCGGGACTACGGCACGAACGAGTCGTACAGGGAGCTTGGGTTCCAGGAGGCGTCGGAGCTGCGGCAACAGATGGAGCGGGACGCGGATGATCTTTTTGGGGGGAGATGAGGGGGTGGGGTTGGATGTCATTAGAAACATGTTGAGGATACGACTTGGCAATACTTCCCAACGCTGAAAACGCTATTGTCGATGCCCAAAAGCTTCGAGGCTACGTTCTTTCCACGGCACATCCTGCGGGGCGATTCAAGGCTGCTTTCTTTGCGAGATTTGGATACTCTGATGGCAACTGGGAGGACTTTGAACGAGACTTAAGAGGATTGATACTTTCTACAGATGTCATCAGAGTTGAGGAGTCACGATACGGGCAGAAATTTGTTGTCGAAGGGTCTCTAACAGGTCCATCCGGCGTAACGGTGCAGGTTGTCTCAGTATGGGTTATAGTGAGGGGTGAGACTGTTCCAAGGTTTGTAACGGTTTATCCTGGAGGGTAGCTGTGAGGTTTGAAAAGCTAGAGTGTGTAGTCCTGACGCACGACATTGGTGAGCATGGTCTCAGGGCGGGAGACCTGGGCACGGTGGTCGAAGTCTATCCCGAAGGTGGAGTAGAGGTCGAGTTCGTGAGAGGTTCGGGAGCAACACAGGTGCTTCTGACATTAGAGGAAAAAGATGTCAGGAAGATAGACCAGAACGATCTCCTGGCAACCCGGCGACTAGCCAAGATTACATAAAGGGATTGCTAACTGGCCTCTGCCAGGTCGTAGACGTGCACGGAAGCGGTGCGCTTGGGCACCGCTCCAGACCATACTACTTCTTGGATTTTCTCCAGCACATCTGGGCGTGTGAGTCGTATAAGGAGCTTGGCTTCCAGGAGGCGTCGGAGATACGGCAGCAGATGGAAAGAGACGCGGACGATCTTTTTGGCGCAGGGCACGCCCTGCACCCATAATTTGGGTTGTTGGAGAGAGGAAGGAAGCCGGTGGGTGCTTGAGACTTAGTAACGAGGGCATGATATAATAGTGCATGCGTTCGAATCCGTTCTCCACACAATACAGCATGATAGGATGAACTACCCAAGATTCCTTGCCGCACAATAAAGCCAATCCTGTTTGATGGTCTATACAGAGCTATGTCAGTTAACAGACTGTTTGAGGAACCTGAAGAAGTACACGAGGTCCAGACCGAGCTTAGCTTGGATGACGGCGCTGGGCTTCGTGTAGTCAGCGCCAGGTTTTTAGACGAGCAGAAGTTCGACTGGGCTCTATTCGATGGTTACGACAGCCTGCGTGTGCTGACTTATTCCGCAAGCGTCAACGCCATCATCAGGATGCTGGACAGCTATTCGTTCACAAAATTTGAGTGCGTATTTGGGTATGAAGGCGTACTCCGCGACATAAAGGACATTCTGGCGTTCCAGAAGGTGGTTATTGGGGATACCCGCGCCGCTATTATGGGGCTAAAAGATGAGCGACACGCACATGTTCTGGAAGCAGTGCATGCGGGCCGGGCACACTTCCGCGTAGTCAAAAAGCACATTGCTCACGCAAAACTGTATCTGCTTTCAAACCTCGACGGACACACACGTGTAATCATTGGCTCCGCGAATTTGTCCGAGCGAGCCTTTTCAGGAAATCAGTCCGAGACATTGGTCAAAGTTGATGACGATGAAGAGGCGTGGCACCACTACAACCGAATGTTCGATGAGATAAGAGACGCGGCCTCTGATGAAATCCCGTTACCAAAAGACAAGATACTCAAAGCCGATATTGAGGTCTCAGAAACTCCGGTGATGACCGATATGTCGGCCACACTCGTTATTGATACGCCTTCGGCTGAGGAACTGGAACTAACAGCGCCGGTCCAAGTGATGCGTATAGAAAAGGTCCTGGCGGTGTTGGGGCCACGCCTGTCAGCAGCTATTCCACCAATCATCAGAGGTAAGCAAAGGATTACGCCAGAGATTAAGAGGGAGATAAGTCGCATCCGGCTAGTTAAGTCCGCTGAGGAGGTGGACAACCCCTACTTCTCCATTGACAGGACGAACCGTACGGCTCTGCTGTCGGGCGAGCGGTTTCCACTGGAATGGGATGACGAATTAGTGAGGACGGATGCAACGCTGCTGCTGGACTATTTCAAGAACTATGAGGGCGCATTTGAGGGAAATGTGGCGCGCCTTCAGCAAGACTACTTTACCCTGATGGCCTGGTTGTACTTCTCGCCGTTCATATGTGACATGCGTTCTCTGGCACTGTTGCAGGATAGCGATGTTATCCGATATCCCTCCTTTGCAATAATTTTCGGCAAGTCCAACTGTGGCAAAACAAGCCTAGTGGATACGCTGATGACCTCTATGTTCGGCTATGCGCACACGATAGATAAACGGAGCTTTACCACGTCTCAACTTCGTGGGCTACAACAGGGGTACAAAAGGTTTCCGGTAGTGTTTGATGACATTGGGCGCAACGCCTTTAGAAGCCATGGCATAGACATGATCAAGGACGAGATGATGCCTCCTGTAACAGAGTACCCCGGCTTCATGCTCTCCATGAATGCGGAGCCCCAGTCGTTCCGCGACGAGGTGGTGAAGCGTAGCATGATGATATATACGACAACGGCATTGCCACCGCACAACGAGGAGTTACGTCAACGGCTACAGGGGAAGATACAAGAGATACGAAGTGGGCTGACGGGTCATCTCTATCGCCGTTACTTGACAGAGATAATGAATCGCCTCGACGACGAGCGGCTACCGAGAGATTGGCTGGCGCTGTCATCAGGCGCGCTGAGCAGCATCATCTCGGACGCCACACGTGGATTGCCGCCACATTGGTGCCAGGCCGTAACCTGGCTTAACTACGCCGAGAAACGTTATGACCGAGTGAAAGCACGACTCGATAGTGTGCTGAGGGAGTCGACTCATTCCAAGAGCGAGGGGGACATTCCCAACGGCTGGATGATTGAGGGCGACAAGATTATCGTATGGGAGCCACGGGACGCCTTCGGCAGAAGTGGCTTTGATTGGGGTGATGTGCCCTCTACGCTAATAGACGCGGAGGCCAGCGGCGGTGGCAGAACAGTACTGCACAGGGCCAGCCTGGAGAAATTCCTTGGACGGCGCGTGCGCCCGTTGCGCCGGTGGTGGAAGCCCTGGGAGTCAGCCTAACAACTATATACAGCCTGAACAGCACCCTCTTATGAATCGGTGGGACGCACTAGATTCCTCTTTGCGCTCGGAATGACAGAAGGGGGCGGGAGAATGGCGGTGCCCCACTCCACCAGGTTGCCATCCTTCGACTACGCTCAGGAAAGGCTGCTCGGGGACTCGCTTGCAACGACGATGGTTCGATCCTTCGACAGGCTCAGGATGAACGGGGTAGGTAGGGGACTGCCCTCCCCTGCCGGCATGTTGCGCGGGCCGTTCCATCTCCAGTCGTGGTGTGCTAGGATGTGGTCGGCTGGCAATATGTGCATTCCAACATCTATGCAGCTAGCACGAGCAGGCCAAGCACGCCAGAGGGGCATGCCCCTCTGGACTCCCCATATATACAGAAATATAAAAATATATGACATGACCACTGACGCCTCTATACACGCTGAGCTTGATGGACTGCTTCTCCCCTGGGACGATGTGTCGACGCGCAGGATGTTCGGAGGTCGAGGGTACTTCGTGGGGGACCGGCTTTTTGCCGCTTATTACGGGGGTATCGCAACCAAGCTTCCGGACCAGGATAGAGAAGAGGTCCTGGACCGTGGGATCGCCAGTCCGTTCACACCTGTCACGGGACGTCGGTTTGGCAACTGGGTGAGGTTTCCTCTGGAAAGCCCGGACGGGGTAGAGGCCCTTCTGCCCTGGCTCCGAAAAGCCTATGAGTATGTGCAGGTGACGCCTCCCAAGGGGAGAAAACGGTGAAGGTACTCATCGTCGGGAACGGCGCACGGGAGCACGCCATCGCCTGGAAGATAAGGCAGAGTCCCCTGGTCGATGAGCTGTACGTTGCGCCTGGAAACGCGGGGACGGCGGCCATTGCAACCAATATCCCCGTATCGGCGACGGACATCGAGGGGCAGGCCAGGGCCGCCCGCCAGTATGGGGTGGACCTGACGGTTGTGGGGCCGGAGGCCCCCCTGGCCGCGGGCATCGTGGATTTTTTTGAAAGGCAGGGACTTGCTGTATTTGGACCCAACAGGGACGCGGCCCGCATCGAGAGCAGCAAGGTTTTTGCAAAAGAGTTGATGGCAAAGTACGGCATCCCAACGGGAAAGTATGAGATATTCGACTCGTATACCGTGGCGTGCAGCTACGTGAAATCGCATGCCTTTCCCCTGGTTGTAAAGGCCGACGGCCTTGCCGCGGGCAAGGGTGTGACGGTGGCAAAGACCGAGGTGGAGGCGGTGAAGGCGCTGCACGAGTGCCTGGTGGAGCGTGTCTTCGGCGCGTCGGGAGACCGCGTGCTGGTTGAGGAGTGCCTTGTTGGGCCGGAGGTCAGCGTGTTCGCTTTCACCGACGGAGAGTCGATGTCATCGATGGTGGCGGCGTGCGACTACAAGCGCGCCTTCGACGGCGACGAGGGGCCGAACACGGGCGGCATGGGCAGCTACAGCCCGCCGCCGTTCTGGACCGACGAGCTAGCGCAAGAAGTACGTGAAACCATCATGGAGCCGACGGTACGGGCGATGGCCCTTGAGGGTTGTCCGTACAAAGGCGTCCTGTATGTGGGCCTGATGTTGACGGAAGACGGGCCGAAAGTAATAGAATTCAACAGTCGGCTGGGAGACCCGGAGACCCAGGTCATTCTGCCCCGTCTGAAGACCGACCTGATGGAGATACTGCTGGCGGTAGCTGACGGCACGCTAAACAAAACATCAATAGAGTGGAGCGCGGAGGCCTGCGTTGGCGTGGCAATGGCCTCGGGAGGCTACCCCGGCAGCTATGCGACGGGGATTCCAATATCGGGGCTTGCACAGGCCGAGGCTCACGGGCTGGTGTTCCACGCCGGCACCAGTCAAGAGCAGATAGACGGGTCAGCGACCCTCACCGACGGAGGCCGTGTGCTGACGGTGGTTGGAAAGGGGCCGAGTATGGATGAAGCCAGGGCGCAGGCGTACGAAGGTATCGCCCAAATCAGCTTCGAGGGTGGATTCTATCGAAGGGACATCGCCGCGGGAATAGAGAATATCTAAGCTAGTTCAAAGTGATCCTTCGACAAGCTCAGGATGAGCGATGATAGTGTTGAGACTCAGGATGAGCGATGATAGTGTTGAGACTCAGGATTATGGTTTGACAAGTTCACCATGAGTGGGAGGGCACGCGAGGGGACTCCGCCCCAGTTTGCCACGGGCGGGGACGCCCTCGCAATGACATTCCCTCATACGCTCTCACTATGAGCGGAGGTACTAATCAGGAGGAAAATTATGCCATTGGTAGGCGTGGTTGTAGGAAGCAGGTCGGACGAGTCCGCGATGCAGGATACCCTGAAGGTGTTGGATGAGTTGGGGGTGTCGCAGGAGTTCTCGGTCATATCGGCACACCGCACCCCGGAGAAGGCACGAGAGTACGCGAAGGGCGCGTCGGAACGCGGAGTGGAGGTGATTATCGCCGCGGCCGGAGGGGCGGCGGCCCTGCCCGGGGTGATGGCATCGTGGACCACCCTGCCCGTCATAGGTGTGCCGCTGGCATCGAGCGAGATGAACGGGGTGGATGCGCTCCACGCCATCGTGCAGATGCCTCCGGGAGTGCCCGTGGCCTGCATGGCAATAGGCTCCTGGGGCGCTCGAAACGCCGCCTACATGGCCGCGGCCATCCTGGCGCTGAAGCACGCCGATATAAAGAAGGCGTACGAAGGGTACAGGGAAAAGCTTGCCTCTGGCTAGGCAGGCAGGGCGTGCCCTGCACCCATAAATTCATACGATGATTTTTTTATATCTTGTAAGCTCTGTAACCTGCGCAAAACTTACAAAACACTCACAAAGATGCGAGGCACGTGGTTGGTGAGAACATTGAACATTGGGCGGTATGTGGTCATGGCGTTGTCGTTCATGCTATTGCTGGGCGCATGCAGCAGTTCACTCTCGCCGGAAGAGGTGGTTGACCTGTTCCTGTCGGAGACCGGTCAGCAAGGGATGGAGACGGCTCTTCTGCGATGGGAGCTTTCCGAGGTGGGGACAGAATCGTTCACACTCGACCTTGAACAGCAGAAGGTACGGATGGAAGGTCGAAGGATGCTGGCCGTCGAACTGACCGAGGCGCTTGTCATCGCCGAACCCCGCCTTTCATGGGAACAAGGGGAAGCGTCTTACTACGCCCTGAGGAACGGAGTACCGCTGATTACAGATAGTCGAAACGAAGCCGATCTGGCAACCATAGAGATGAAATTGGTGATCGAAGGCAGCGGGAAGGCAGCGTTGGAGGAGAGCCTGGCCTTCAATCTGTGGAGGAACCCGGAGGGAGGCTGGCGGATCACGGGACTGGACAAGGGTCTGTCTATGCTGGGGCCGTTTCTGGAGGAGATGCGGGCAGGGCGTGACCTGCAATAAAATTCACACGATTATTCTACATACTATGCCGCATATAATGGGACGTTGGGTTCGGTCAGTTCACCAAGCAAATTGTGAATTCTGGAGCAAGCCTTAGGCAAAAAACCTTGTTCGGCAGAAAGAGACAAGGTATGATTCTCTGTGCGACTACTAAAGTATTTTTCCCGAGGTGAAGGGTGATAGATAGATACGCACGGCCAGCCATGAAGCAGGTGTGGTCGGAGGAAAGCAAGAACGACAAGTGGCTTCAGGTGGAACTGGCCGTCTGCGAGGCCTGGACCGAGGAGGGGGTCATCCCCCTGGATGATATGGTCAAGCTCCGAGCAGCCAGGTACGACGAGGTCCGAATAAAAGAGGTCTTTGAGCGTACCCGCCACGACATGACTGCATTTCTACAGTCAGTGACGGCGGGGCTGGGAGAGGAGGGCCGGTGGCTGCACATGGGCCTGACCTCCCACGACGTTCAGGACACGGCCCAGAGCCTGCAACTGGTACAGGCGTCCGATATACTACTGGAAGACATCGACCGCCTTATGCTGGCGATCAAGCGGCGCGCTGTGGAGTACAAGAACACTCCTATGATGGGTCGCACCCACGGAGTGCACGCCGAGCCAACCACGTTTGGGCTGAAGCTGGCTCTCTGGTGGGACGAGATGCGCCGCCAGCGCCATCGCCTTGAGGAGGCCAGAATCTCCATAGCGGTTGGGAAAATCTCGGGCGTGGTTGGCACCTATGCAACAGTCCCACCTCAGATCGAGGAACGGGTTTGCGCCCAGTTTGGGATAGCCGCCGCTCCTGTTTCCAACCAGGTTGTGCAGCGGGACCGTCACGCTCACTTCGTCACCACGCTTGCGTTGATTGCAGCGTCCCTGGAGAAGTTCGCCACGGAGATAAGGGGCCTACAGCGCACAGAGGTGCGGGAGGTGGAGGAGCCGTTTGGTCAGGGTCAAACAGGTTCCTCGGCCATGCCGCACAAGAAGAACCCGGAGCTTTCCGAGAGGGTATGCGGGCTGGCCCGCCTCATCCGGGGACATTCGGTGACGGCACTGGAGAACGTGGCACTGTGGCACGAGAGAGACATAAGCCACTCATCCGCTGAGCGTATCATTCTCCCCGACTCCTGCATGGCCCTGGACTACATCCTTGACCTGTTCACAGGCGTCATGGAGGGTTTGAGGGTATACACCGAGAAGATGTGGTACAACATAGAACTGACCAAGGGCCTGGTATTCTCACAGCGGGTTTTGATAGCGCTGCTGGAGAGCGGGCTAAGCCGGGAGAGGTCGTACGAGATAGTCCAGGGATGCGCCATGCAGTCGTGGGAAGAGTCCGCGGACTTTCGCCAGCTTCTAAGAGAGAACCCGGATGTCTCGGAGCGATTGCCCGGTGAGGCGCTGGAGTCCATCTTCGATTACAACTTCTACATGCGGTACGTTGAAGACTCATTCATACGGCTGGGACTAGAGGGGGATTAGGGCTTTTGTCAAACGCTTCTCTGGAACCCGTCGCTGAGACCAACCTGCCGAATCTTCTACACCGCGGCAAGGTGCGTGATACCTACGACCTTGGCAATGGCTACCTGCTGATGATAGCCACTGACCGCATCTCCGCCTTCGACGCGGTGCTGCCAACGGCCATACCGCAGAAGGGGCTGGTGCTGTCGCGCCTTTCGGCCTACTGGTTTGAGAAGACGGGCCATGTTGTGCCCAACCACCTGGTGGCACTCGGAGACGACCTGGAAAAGCTCTCGACGCTAAAAGACACATCGCTGCCGGATAATCTTTTGCCGGAGGTCGCCGCCAGGGCCATGGTGGTACGGAGGGCGGAGCGCATCGATATAGAGTGTGTGGTACGCGGGTACATCACAGGCTCAGCCTGGACAGAATACCAGGCCAGCGGCACCGTTGGTGGCAACAATATGCCCGCTGGCCTGAGGGAGGGCGACCTCTTTCCAGAGCCTCTTTTCACCCCAACCACGAAGGCAGAGACCGGCCATGATATGCCTATGAGTAATGAAGATGTGCGGGATATGGTGGGGGCAGAGATGGCATCAAAGCTGGAAGAGGTCACACGGAAGGTGTATGAGTTCGCCCGTGACCAGGCCAGCGCCAAGGGGATAATCATCGCAGACACCAAGATGGAGTTCGGGATTGTGGATTCTAAGCTAACTCTGATAGACGAACTTCTCACGCCGGACTCAAGCCGTTTCTGGGACGCGTCCCACTATGAGCCTGGCAAATCCCTGCCCAACTTCGATAAACAGTACGTGCGGGACTGGCTCATAGCCAGCGGCTGGGACCGGGAGCCTCCCGCGCCGGAGTTGCCGGCGGAGGTCGTGAGCAAGACCATGACACGGTACATAGAGGCGTACGAGCGCATTACCGGACAGAAGTGGGAGAAGGAGGGCTGATGGCGGCCAGGGAACGAGATCGAAGGCGAAGGTCCCATCACCGTGCCGAGGCACGGGAGATACGCCGTACGAGGCAGCACTCGCGCAAGCGAATCCGACGTATCATCTTCGGGGGGATTGCCGGACTGGGCGCCCTCCTCATAGTGCTGTCTCTTGTGCTGCCAAATTCGCTGGGTAACATCGGAAGCAGCAACGTCTCCTCCTCAGAACAGGGAGTCGAAGCAGCGATCCAGGAAAACAAAACTATCGAGGTGGGAGATAGCCATGCTGCCTATAACACCACTCCACCGACATCAGGGTGGCACTACGATATCCCTCTTGAAGATATCACCTGGGGCCCCCAAGATGAGCCTATAGAGGACGAGGTGCAGGTGTCGTACCTGAAGCGCGGCGGAATCATGGTGCAGTATAGCTGCCCCGATGAGTGCAACACCTTACAACAACAGCTGAAGCTGGTGGTAAACCGCTATCCGGAGGGGGTGATCATGGCTCCGTATCCGGACATGGACACCACCCTAGCCCTGACCGCCTGGAGCTGGATAGACACCTTTGAGAATTTCGACGACCCCAGAATCGACGATTTCATCCAAACGCACATCGGCCGGGGGCCAGAGAGCTTCCGTTAGGAGCTGCGAATGTTTCTAGCCAAGGTCTACGTCACTCTGAAGCCAACGGTCAACGACCCACAGGGCAAGACCATCCTCGGCGGGCTGAAGAGCCTGGGATTCGACCAGGCCACGGAGGTCCGCGCGGGCAAGTACCTGGAGATTAAGGTAGACGCCACCGAGCGGGCCGAGGCTGAGGCAACGGTGGAGGAGATGTGCCGCAAGCTGCTCGCCAACCCGGTCATAGAGGGCTACCGGTACGAGGTGGACGAGATTCTTTTGTAAGTGGGTGTGCGCTCGAATGGTTCGGCAGGCTCACCACGAGCGGAGAATCGTGACGCTCTTTTCGCAGCCAGATGCTAGTCTTTGGCTCCCGGGGCTTCCAGGGTCTCATGGGCCTCCGGCTTGAGGATGCCTATAAACGGCAGGTTCCGGTTGCGTTCCATGTAGTCAAGGCCATAGCCGACCAGGAACTCGTCTGGCACTTCGAAACCGACGTATTTGATGGGAACGTCCACCAGACGCCGCACACGCTTGTCCAGGAGAGTACACACCTGTAGACTCGCCGGTTTCCTGGTGGACAGGTAGTTGAGAAGATAGTTCAGGGTCATTCCTGTATCGACGACATCCTCCACCACAAGCACGTCCTTACCTTGAATGTCGCCGTCAAGGTCCTTGGTTATACGCACGCCGTCCACTCCTTCGGTATCGAAGTAGGAGATGGACATGAACTCCAAAGATAGAGGAAGGGAAATCTGCCGCATGAGGTCTCCCATGAAGCACAGGACTCCCTTCAAAACCCCCACCAGCACAGGCTGCGTTCCGGCGTAGTCCAGCGATATCTCTCGTCCCAGGTCTGCAACCCGTTTTTGAATCTGGTTGGTGCTGAAGAGCACCCGCTCAATGCCGGGTACTTCCTCCTGGGCCAGGGGGCCAAAGCCGTATTTTGCCAGCAGTCGATGATAGTCTCTCCGGTACAGGAGCTTGATGTTTACATCAGGATAAAGCTCTCTGAGGTGTCGGAGCTTGCGGTTTTTCTCCGTAACCAGGCTTTGCTTCAGGGTGGTAAGCTCAACGTACATATCCAGGTCTATCAGATAAAAATCGGGGGTGAACATCTCCAGCAGGCGTTCTCCATCCCAACGCAATCGGAACGACCGGGGCTCGTACTCCCATCTGACGCCGTAAAAATCGAGTATCTTGGCGAACTCCGCCTCACTGGGATGGGCAAAGGGATGAGGAGCCAGGGACTGCGGTGCGATCACTTCCGTCTCAGAGTCCTGGGTATTTTGTTCCAACTCAACTTCCTTGCTGGCCCTCTGGTCCGGCACCTTACTGACTTGATGGTCTGTTCAGGTACTCATTACGGGCAAGGACACTATATGAACCCGGGCCGTTGAGAAGGCTTTCTACAGCCGCCCTTGCGGTATCCAGGGAGGTGAAGCACGGAATGCGCCGCTCCACGGCTGCTCTTCGTATCTCAAAGCCGTCCTGCATGGTGGACCGCTCCCCTGTCACAGTATTCACCACGGCATATACAGTACCATCCAGTATTATGTCCACCACGTTCGGGTGGCCTTCGCCGAGCTTCTTGGTTATCAGGTTGACCGGAATACCCAACCCCTCCACCATTGCAGCGGTGCCTTCCGTGGCATACAGCTTGCAGTTGGAGTCCGCCAGGGCGCGTACGAGGTGTATCGCCTCCACCTTATCCCTGTCGGCAATGCTCAAAAGCACTGAGCTTCCCGAGCGGAACGACAATCCCCCAGCCAGCAGGGCCTTGGCCACAGCGCCTTGAAAGTCCACATCGATCCCCATCACTTCACCGGTAGATTTCATCTCCGGCCCGAGATAGGTATCCACTCCCACCAGCTTGGACATAGAGAACACGGGAGCCTTTACCCCCACCAGGTTCTGGCGCTTCCATAGCCCTCCCTCATACCCCATTTCAGCCAGGGTTCTGCCCAACATAACCTTGGTTGCCAGGTTCACCATCGGCACACCAGTCACCTTGGAGAGAAAGGGGACCGTACGACTGGCCCTGGGATTCACCTCCAATACATATACGGTAGAATCGATGCTGTCCTCTCGTAGAATCTGTGGGCTGCGGTATGGACTGCCTCCCACGATTACGTACTGTATGTTCATGAGTCCCTTGACCTTCAGTCCAAGCCCTATCCGTGTTGTATGCTCCACAAGGGTCTTCACTTCTTCTTCAGTAAGAGTAACTCCGGGATAGATTGCCATGGAATCCCCGCTGTGCACCCCTGCCCTCTCCACGTGCTCCATAATCCCAGGAATGAACACCGCCTCGCCATCACAGATAGCATCCACATCCACCTCGCGGCCGCCAAGGTACTTGTCGATGAGAATCGGGTGCTTTGTCCCCAGTTCTGCAGCAGCCGTAACGTAACGGATGAGCTCGGTTGCGTTCTGAACGATCTCCATCGCCCGTCCTCCAAGAACGTAGCTTGGGCGCACGAGGACGGGATAGCCTGTTCCCTGGGCCACTTTGAGAGCTTCTTCCAGGGTTGTCACACCCGCTCCGGGGGGTTGAGGTATACCAAGCCGGGACAGGAAGTCTTCAAAGCGTGCCCTGTCAGATGCTGTGTCTATGGCGTCCGCGCTTGACCCAATAATTGGCATACCAGCCTGGTCAAGGGACTGGGACAGGTTTATTGCAGTCTGACCACCGAACTGCACCACGGACGGGGGATAGACGATTGAGCCGGATTCCTCGTTAGCCTCATTCTCCAGTATATCGAACATACTTTCCTCGTCCAGGGGCTCAAAGTACAGACGGTCGCTGGTATCGAAGTCGGTGGATACGGTCTCCGGGTTGGAGTTGACCATAATGCTCTTGACTCCCTCTTCCTGGAGTGCCCATGCAGCATGGACCGAGCAGTAATCGAACTCTATGCCCTGGCCTATGCGTATTGGCCCGCTGCCAACGACAACGGCCTTTCGCCCTTCCAGGGGTTGGGCCTCGTTCTCGTGTTCGTAGGTACTGTAGAAGTAGGGAGTGGCGGCCTCGAACTCGGCGGCGCAGGTATCCACCATCTTGTACGCGGGCTTGATGCCCCACTCCTTGCGAAGCTGCCGCACCTGTTGGGGCAGCCGGTCAGCCAGGGTGCCTACCTGGACATCGGAGAACCCGAGGCGCTTTGCATCCCACAACAGTTTGGGGCTGAGGTACTCTTTTAGAAGGCGATGTTCCATCGCCACGATGTTCTGAAAGCGGTAGAGAAACCAGGGGTCCACGCCAGTACGCCGTGCCACCTCCTCCGGGGATACGCCACGGCGCATCGCCGCCATCAAGGCCCAAAGCCTGATGTCGGTGGGATGCAGCGGGAGACCGTCGAGTGAGACCTCTCCGTTGTCCTGCCACGCTCTGTCCTGCCACATTATGGTGGAGTTACCAATCTCCAGGGACCGCACCGCTTTCTGGAAGGCCGCCTCAAATGACCGGTCTATGGCCATCACCTCTCCCGTGGCCTTCATCTGAGTGCCTATTGTGCGGTCGCCCGCAGCGAACTTATCGAAGGGCCAGCGAGGTATCTTGACGACGCAGTAGTCCAGTGTCGGCTCAAAAGCCGCCAGGGTACGGTGGGTGACGGCGTTGGGTATCTCATCCAGCCGTTTGCCGACAGCTATCTTTGCCGCGACCCTGGCAATGGGATAGCCCGTCGCCTTGCTGGCCAGGGCGGAGCTGCGGCTCACCCGCGGGTTGACCTCGATGACGTAGTAGGGGCTGTCCGCCTCCCAGTTTCCGGGTAGAGTATCTCCAACGATATCGTTGGGCTGAAGGGCGTACTGAACATTGCATCCGCCCTCTATTCCAAGCGCACGTATGATGCGGAGGCTGGCCGAACGCAGCATCTGGTACTCTTTGTCGGTCAGGGTCTGGCTTGGGGCCACCACGATGCTATCGCCCGTGTGCACGCCCATCGGGTCAAGGTTCTCCATGTTGCAGACCATGATGCAGTTATCGGCCCCGTCACGCATCACTTCGTATTCGATCTCTTTCCAACCCACAAGGGAGCGTTCCAGCAGAATCTGGTCGATGGGGCTGGCGCGAAGGCCGCCTCCGGCCAACTCCTCCAACTCCTCCCATGTGTTGGCGATGCCGCCTCCGGTGCCACCCAGTGTGTAGGCAGGGCGTATCACAAGTGGCAGTCCCATCTCTTGAACGATGCGATGCACCTCTTCCATGGAGTGAGCTATGGCACTCGGAGGACTTGGCTCACCAATCTCCACCAGCAGGTTCCGAAACAGCTCCCGGTCCTCGGCCTTCCTGATGGTATCCAGGGGTGTGCCCAAAAGGCGCACGTTGTACTTGTCCAGCACCCCCGCGTCGGCCAATTCAACTGCCAGGTTGAGGCCTGTCTGTCCCCCCAGCGTGGGAAGGATGCCTTCGGGACGCTCCCGCTCGATGATGCGCTCAAGGACTTCGACGGTCAGAGGCTCGATGTAGACGATGTCGGCGATGCCCTCGTCGGTCATGATGGTCGCGGGGTTGGAGTTCACAAGGACGGTGGTCACGCCCTCCTCACGCAGGGCCTTGCATGCCTGTGTGCCGGCGTAGTCGAACTCAGCCCCCTGCCCGATGATGATGGGCCCGGAGCCTATGACAAGAACTTTTGTGGGTTTATTTGTCATGTTTTTCCAGAGTTCTTGGGAGGGGATTCCTCAATTAGCAGCCCCCACCATGTTTAGAAAATTATCGAAGAGATACACGTTGTCCAAGGGGCCCGGAGACGCCTCCGAGTGGTACTGGATGCTCATTATGGGCAGTTCCCTGTGCCGCATGCCCTCCACGGTGCCATCGTTGAGGTTGACGTGGCTTATCTCCAGTTCCGACGGCAGGCTATCGGCGTCCACTGCATAGCCGTGGTTCTGGGCGGTGATGTGCACCCGCCCCGTTTGAAGCTCACGGACGGGGTGGTTCCCTCCCCTGTGGCCGAACTTCAGCTTGAATGTCTGTCCGCCCAACGCTCGGGCGATGACCTGGTGTCCAAGGCATATCCCCATCATTGGCACCTGACCGACCAGGCCCCTGGCGGTCTCGACCACGTGGTCCAGCAGCGACGGGTCGCCCGGGCCAGGGGATAGGATTACGCCGTCCGGCTTGAGGGCCAGGATATCCCTGGCAGAAGTCTGCACAGGCAGGGCCATCACCCTGCATCCTCTGGAGCGGAGAATCCTCAAAATATTGTATTTCAGGCCGTAGTCGCTGACCAGAATGAGGGGGCCATCTTGCCCGGAGGCCGAGCCGTCCCAGGGATATGGATTTTCGGTGCTCACCCTGGCGACGAAGTCCATATCGTCGTACCGCGGGACTTCTTTAAGCCGCTCCAGTGCCTCCTGGGGCGACATTTCAACAGCGACCATCCCCATCATCACTCCTGCCACACGCAGCTTTCGGGTTATGGCCCTGGTATCTATTCCAGATATACCTGCGATGCCTTCCGACGCCAGGTACTCGTGTAAGGTCATGGTGGACAGGTTATGGCTTGGGTTCAGGCAGTGTTCACGCACGGCGAAGCCCGCGACTCTGATGCCCCTGGACTCCATGTCCTCACCGTTGATACCGTAGTTCCCGATTATGGGATATGTTGGCATGACTATCTGACCGGAGTAGGAGGGGTCGGTGAGCATCTCCTGATACCCGGTCATGCTGGTGTTGAACACCACCTCGCCGCAGGAGGATATCTCTGCGCCGAAGGTTTCCCCTTCGTACCACGAGCCATCCTCCAAGACCAAAAATCCTTGCTTAGCCAACCTTCACCGCCTCGTCCTCGTACACCACGTTACCTGCGACTATGGTGAGCACCACCCTGCCCCTCAGAGTCGTGCCATCCAGGGGCGTGTTCTTGCCCTTGGATACAAAACTGTTTGCATCCACAACCCACTCTGCGTTTGGATCGAAGATGGTCACGTCCGCGCGCGACCCTGGTTGGAGGGTGGCCGGGCAGAGATCGGGACGGTTGAGCACCCTTGCGGGCCCGGTGGTCAACCTCTCCACCAGGGTAGTCATGTCCAGGTGTCCGCCGTGAACCAGGGACAATAGGGAACCAAGGGCCGTTTCAAGGCCGCTGATGCCAAAGGCCGCTTCTTCGAAGGTGCTGTCCTTGTCTGCCCTGGTATGAGGTGCATGGTCGGTGGCTATACAATCGATGACGCCATCGGCCAACCCACGCACGACAGCGTCCACGTCCTGCTGTGTACGCAGGGGTGGGTTCACCTTGGCGTTGGTGTCGTAGAGACGTTGGTAGCCCTGTTTAGTTTTTGCTTTTGTACAAATTTCGGTAATGGTCAGATGATGGGGGGTTGCTTCCGCAGTAACCGAAACTCCCCGTTCTTTGGCCCTACGAACCAGCTCCACGCTGCCTGCGGTGCTGACGTGTGCAAGGTGCAGCGGGCCTCCTGTTGCCTCCGCAAGGGCTATGTCACGGGCCACCATAGTCTCCTCCGCCGAAGCGGGCCATCCCTTGAGGCCGAGGCTGGTTGCCAGTTCACCCTCGTTCATCACTCCCCCATTGGAGATACCGAGGTCTTCGCAGTGGTTGCTGATGGGACTGCCGAGGGCGGCAGCCCGGTTCAGAGCCTGCTGCATCAGTCCATCATCAGACACGGGACTGCCATCGTCGCTAAAGGCTATTGCCCCTGCCCTGGCAAGTTCCTCCATGTTCGTGAGCGCCTTACCATCACGGCCCTGGGTGACGCAGGCAATTGGAAGAATCCTTACCATGCCCTCGTTTTGAGCTTTGTCCAAAAGGAGGTTCACCATGTCCACACTATCGATTGGAGGCCTGGTGTTCGGCATGGCGCATACCGTGGTGAAGCCCCCTCTGGCGGCGGCGGCGGTCCCAGTGGCAATGGTCTCTTTGTCCTCATCCCCCGGTTCCCTGAGATGGCAGTGGATGTCTATGAAACCGGGGCATACCACAAGTCCTTCAGCATCTATCACTCGTGTCTGAGGCGGTACGTCCATATGTTTCGATAATCCATTCACCACACCGTCTTGAAGCCACAGATCGCTGATGAAATCCAGCCCCTGGTGGGGGTCAATGATGCGGCCACTCTTTATAAGAATACTCACTGTGTACGGCCCGATACCATGTCCACCCAATGCTTTCCGTTGTCATTCGGCCTGGACTGGTAGCTGTCCCACTTGTCGGATGCCCGTTTGAATCCCGCTGACTCCGCGTCTTCAGGCGAGGCGAAAAAACGGACGTGCTCAGGACTGACAGGAGGCAGGAACCTATCCAGCAACTCAGATGGGTAGTAGAACCTCGACTCGATATTCCCCGCATAGGTACCGTCGGTTTCCCGGTCGCAATGGAGACAGCGCAGCTTGTAGTCTCCGTTCATCACAACTTCAAACTGCGGACTGGCAAACAGCCTCTCCTGATTTGTGACACATGTCTCGTTGGAACAGTCAAACCCTGAGTGAGAGTAGAGCAAGCCAAGGACTTCTTGAGTGTATGGCTGCTTGCTGACGACGGCGGTTTCATCTCCAAGCCCGAGCACATGCCATAGCAACGACATCCTGATGGGGATCCCGATGGCGGCCTGTCTGAAATACAGGCTCCTTGGGTCATTGTCTACGTCGGGACTCAGTTCATCGATTCGGGGTAGAGGGTGCAGGATGGAAATGTTCTTAAACTGACTGCCTCTCAGAGATTTGGCGTTTAGGGCAGGGTACCTGCCGCCAGTTGGCATGGCGCTGCCACGCTCAGTTTGACGTCGAGTCACGTATAGGGACAGGGACTCTCCGTAGCCAACTCGGAACTCCACGGTGGTCCCTTCAATGGAGGACATGGCCAGTTGATGAGGCTCGCTGGGGGTAATGTAGATAGCGTTGACGGTAGCCGACTCGTCTCCGCTTGCCGACTCGTCGAAGAGAGCACTCAGGGTGCCCAACCGCTCCCGCCGAATATGAGCGTGATAGTTCCGTTCCAGGCGGCGCAGGACGTATGCAGGAATTTCGTTGCCATCCCCTGGCACGAAGATGATGTTGGCCCCGAAACGGGCCAGTGCGAAGGCCAGGGAGTGAACGGTGCGACCGTGTTGCAGATCGCCGCAGAGCGCCACGTTGAGACCCTTGAGAGTGCCGTGGTGCTCCCGAAGGGTGTACAGGTCACACAGTGTCTGGGTTGGATGCTCGTGCCCTCCATCTCCAGCGTTGATAACGGGTACGGGAGAGTACTCGGCAGCCAGTTTCGCAGCGCCATCCAAGGGATGTCTTATCACAATGACATCTCCATACGCACCGACCACCCTGACCGTGTCGGCCAGTGACTCCCCTTTGACCACCGAGGAGTTTTTTACGTCCGAGGTGGATATGACTCCACCACCAAGACGTTGCATGGCAGCCTCAAACGAGAGCCGTGTCCTGGTGCTTGGTTCGTAGAACAGGGTGGCAACAATCTTCCCGGATGCCTTGCCGAAATAGGCCTGCCTGTCTGCGCTGATGGCATCGGCGGTCTCGAAAATCGTCTGAATGTCGTCCAGGGTCAGGTCGTCAAAGGACACAATACTTCGTCCGGCCAGAGGGCTCACGCTAGTATTCTCCTTCATGGGGCCAACCTCGAAAGGGTGTCAACTGGGTTGGGACGTTCTCCACGAGACTCTCGCGGATGTTCCTGGATTACCACCGCGTCATTTCCGTCCACCTCAGTCAGGCGCACTTCCACACGCTCGTCAAGGGAGGTGGGAATGTTCTTGCCAACGTAATCGGCCCTGACGGGCAGTTCTCGGTGACCCCTGTCAACCAGCACTGCGAGCTGAATGAGGCAGGGCCTCCCAAGGTCCATCAGAGCATCCATAGCGGCCCTGATGCTGCGCCCTGTGAACAGCACGTCATCCACCAGCACGACTTTTCTATCCGCGATGCTAACAGGTATGTCTGTGGAGGGATTTGATGCCAGACCTCGCACAGGAAGATCATCCCGATAGAGGCGTATGTCCAGGGCTCCCACAGGGACTTCCTTCCCTTCGAACTGGTAGATTATTTCCACCAGACGTTGGGCCAACGGGACACCCCGTGTATGCATTCCCACCAGGACCAGGTTATCGACACCCTGGTTACGCTCCAGTATCTCGTGGGCAATGCGACTGAGGGCCCTTCGGACCTCATCCTGGGACATCAGCAATTTTTCGGCCATGAAAAAACCCCTCACCAGGACTGGCAAGAGGTTACATTCGAGCCTTGTGACCTAGAACGTAGGTCTTCGAACGCCTTGCCAGTCTCTCCGGACTGAATTAAAGGGCCGCATTTCTGAGCAATCTCTATGCCACTGGCACTCGCTCAACTTTTGTAGTCTAACATTCTAAGAGGTTAAACGCAAGAATTTTTCGTGCTTGCGGCTACCACCGTGTGTCCTCTGTGCTGTGACCGGGGCCTGATTTGCCCCATCGTGCATATTCTGGCAATTACCCCACCAGAACACGTACAGGCGTCTTGCATAATTCGTAGGGGGGTTAACAGCTGAGTGTTCTCAATCTATCTCTTATATAGGTTGTATATGACCTACTCACTTCCCGTAGATCGCTCCCGGGTGGTTGTCTGTCGGCGTTATCTAAGGCGGTGGTGTATTCCTGTTGGAGTTCGGAGCAACTTGTGATGTTATCAAATCTTGTATATACGGATGGGTCGCCTGGTTTATCGTTCTGTGCATTGGTATAAATGACGGCGATGAGCACTTTCACTGGTAGCTTCCTAGTGGTCAGGATACGGTTACCTGCTACGGCTAGTACATTTAACAGTGTCATTCTGAGCCCTTCGGCTCTGCTCAGGATAAACTCCGCGAAGAATCTAAAGCGTTCGCCAAGCACAGCACTTCGCCCTAGATTCTTCGGTCGCTGTGCTCCCTCAGAATGACATCAGAGAGGTGGCCTCGTTTGTCTGAACAGTGCTGCCCGGTTTGATAAGTGGAATCATGCTGCTGTGTCTT
>JAQBZZ010000073.1 GCA_027622595.1 Chloroflexota bacterium | reverse complement strand
CCAAGATGGTGGACGCTATCTTGGAAAAGGTCGCTCTTTGTAAAGCCGTTATTGTAACACCACACTAGGGGTTTTAAGAAATCCAGGCCCATCTGCCCTTGCAACCCCGGGTCGATTTGGTGCATAATCAGGCTGCCCGCTATGCATTTGCTATGCTAAGTGTGGTGTATCGGTAACCCTATAGCTTTGAGATGGAGGTAATTTATATTGGCACACGTACTTGTACGGCAAAAAGTGGAAAGCTATCCAAAATGGCGCCCCGTATTCGACGAGCATGATGCAATGCGCGTTGCAGCCGGCCAGATAGGAACGCCCCAGGTGTTCCGCAGCGGCGACGACCCCTGGGAAGTCCTGGTCCTGATAGAGTGGGACGAGTTGGAGAGGGCCCGCCAGTTTGTTGCATCGCCAGATCTGAAAGCAGCCATGGAGGAGGCTGGCGTCACCGACATCCCCACCATTACCTTCCTATCTCAGGTCTAGAAAACGTCCTGCTGATCCGGAAGCCAGGGGACATTTGATAAACAACCCCTCTGCTAGTCTGCCTGTTATGCAAAAATGTCTCTTCGCCAGGCTTGGCGTGATGGACTACCTTGAAGCGTGGGAGGTTCAGAAGGCCATTGCCCGGCGGAGAGACAGCGGTACTCTCCCTGATACGCTTGTCCTGCTGGAGCATCCACACACCTACACCCTGGGACGCCGCGGCAAGCTGTCGGACGTGCTTGTGGGAGAGGAAGCCCTTGAACAAATGGGAGTCAAGGTTTGCCACGTGGACAGAGGCGGGGAGGTCACCTACCACGGGCCGGGGCAGATCGTTGGGTATCCCATAGTAGACGTGCGCCCCCTTGGAGGGCCCGTTGCATACGTCCGTACCCTTGAGGCCGTGCTCATCCGTACCCTGAGCGACTTTGAGCTTGAGGCCAGGCGCGAGGACAGCCTCACCGGAGTCTGGGTGGGGAACGAGAAGATCGCCGCCATTGGAGTCAAGATCAGCCGCGGCATCACCACCCACGGTTTCGCCCTCAACGTAAACCCGGACCTGTCCTACTTCCAGCACATCGTGCCATGCGGCATTCAGGGCATGCCCGTCACTTCAATGGAAAAGCTCTTGGGGGTACACATACCCCTGGATGAGGTTGCCCTGCGGCTGGCGCACCACTTTGGCCTGCTGTTTGGCAGAACTATGCAGGAGACCACAGTGGAAGCCCTGCACCCACATCTGGCCGGTGTTGCACAGGCCGGCTAATGGTGGTCGTGGTCATCGTGGTTGTGGTCACGGCCGGGTTCCAGCAGCAGCTCCTGGCGATGTCCCCACCTCTTTAAGAAACGGCGGAAGTTGCCCTGGCTCAGTTCCTCCCGTTCGTCTTCGGCCAGGCTGGTCCACACCCGGTGCTCGTGGCGCTGTAGGGGGAGAGAGCCAACGGCCATGTTCCGATACCCCCTGTCAAGGAAGCAGAAGCTGTACTCAAGGTCAAGGTTCCGATAGAAGCGAAAGCTCTCCCGCATGAGGTCGACTTCGGAAAGAAGAGCCCTGCGAAATGCAAAGCAGTAGGCTTGAATGGCGTCCGCCTGGCCATCCTCTATCTCTTCAAAGTGACGCAGGTCCCCGCTGAGCAGCCCCCAGGGCCCGGCGATGCCGACCGATTCGTCGGACAGTGCCCGGGCAAGCGGGGCCAGGAAATCTTCAGTGGCCTCTATCGAGGTGTCCATGAGGACAACGTAGGTGCCGAGGCTCTGTTTGAGCAGGATATTCTTGGCCGCGGCCTCGCCGAGCACATGGTCCGTGTGAATCACTCTCACACGGGAGTCCTGATTGGCCTTGTCCTCCAGCCAGTCGGATGTCCCATCGGTGGAGCCATTGTCCACAACCAGTATCTCCATAGGGTGTCTATCGCCAAGAGGCAAGAGACTGTTGACGCACCGTTGCACGTCTGACATATAGTTGCAGGCCACGATTCCCACGGAGAATTCAAGCCCGTCCGAGACATCCATAAGAGAGGACACCTCTTTGGAGGAGGAGACCTCCTTCCAACGCTCCTGGCGCTTCTCCAACTCGGATTTTGGCCTTGTCCGTGTGCCTGAAATGGAGTCCTCCAGAATGAAACCCTGGTCGGCAAGCTGACGCCTTACACTATCGGCGGTGGAGTAGTCCCGCTGTGCCCTCAGAGTGTTGCGCCTCTTTTCGGCGTTTGCCACATACTCTGGCACGTCCCACTCCTGGACTGCGCTTTCCAGGTCCAGCCCCAGGACACGATCAAACTCCAGAAGCAGCCCAAGTCTGGACTTTACAGAAATGTCAGAGCGGGTCATCTCCCAGGTCAGGGCCAGGGCCGCAGGCATGTCAAGGTCGCCGTTGACCCTATCCCAGAAGGCCTGCCTCCACTGCTGGGTCTCGATACCGCTGGCGTTGGGCGATGCCGCTATGGACCACTCCCATACCCGGTTCCTGAGACGTTGGAGTCCCCGTTGCGCTGCTCTCAGTGCGGAGAAGGTGAAGTTGAGGCGGGTGCCGTACCGGACGGTGAGGCAGAGGTATCGGTAGGCCATCGGGTCAAACCCGTTGGCTTCCAGGTCATCCAGGGTGTAGTCGTTGGCGGCGGACTTGGACATCTTCACCCCGTCTGCCAGTAGGTGCTGGCCGTGTACCCACATCTGTACGAAGGGCTTGCCGAAAGCGCCCTCGCTCTGGGCCAGCTCTCCCTCGTGGTGTGGGAAGATGTTATCCACACCCCCCGTGTGGATGTCCAACTGCTCTCCCAGGTACCTGGTAGACATGGCGGAACACTCGATGTGCCATCCAGGGAAACCATCCCCCCAGGGGCTTGGCCACCGCAGCACCCTGCCTGGCTCGGCCGCCTTCCAGAGAGTGAAGTCCCGCGGGTCTCGCTTCAGCAGGTCGACCTCCACGCGGACACCCTCAAGCAGGTCTCCCCCGATATTCCCGGAGAGTTTTCCATAGTCGGTGAACTTGGAAACGGCGAAGTAGACGTTGCCCTGCACCTCATAGGCGTATCCACGTTCTTGCAGACTCTGTGTGACCTGTACCATCTCCTGGATGTGGTCGGTAGCCTTTGGAAAATAGGTGGCTGGAAGAATGCCAAGCTTCGCCTCATCTCTATGGAAGGCATCGGTGTAGAACTGGGCTATCTCCTGTGGAGTCTTACCCTCGGCGATGGCGGAGGCGATGACCTTGTCCTCACCCTGTTCAAGCACCTCCTGACGCATATGGCCAACGTCGGTTATGTTCTTGACGTGGATGACCCGGAGACCCTGCACCTCCAGTGCCCTGCGAATCCAGTCGGCCATGAGGTAGGTGCGAAGGTTGCCTATATGCGCGTAGCGATAGACCGTCGGGCCACAGCTATACATTCGCACCAGCCCAAGCTCAAGGGGCTGAAGCTCTTCCACCTTTCTGGAGAGCGTGTTGGACAACCGCATAGGCGTATTCACACCTTGGTACTATCCTTTGGATGTCATTCTAGTCTCTTGGGTGCAATGCTTCAACCCTAATCTGAGTCTTGCCCCAAAAAGCCGAGACTTACCATGTCACCCTTCGTCCGCCTGCGGCGGACGAAGGGTCTGGGGCAGCGGGGCTATCCTGAGCACGTTGAAACCCCACCCCAGATTCTTCGTCGTCCTT
>JAQBZZ010000003.1 GCA_027622595.1 Chloroflexota bacterium | reverse complement strand
CGAGGGGTGGGGCTGTTTCATTCACTAATGGAGATGTGAGACTAGACTGGGCCACGTTTGCACTGAAGAGTCCTTCGCCATACAATACCCTCATGCCAACGGAGCCTAATGCCGTCACCGCAACGGAGCGACACAGGTTTGCAGAAGGCGATCCCGCCCTCCTGGTGGACAGGCGCGGACGACGGTACCTGCTTTCACTGTCGTCGGCAGAAATGTTCCATACCCACATGGGCATAATCTCCCACGACGATATAATTGGTCAAAACGTGGGAGCACGTCTATATACAACGACCGGCCACATGCTGCTGGCCTTTTCCCCAACCCTGGGAGATTACGTCGAGGAGATGCCCCATTCCACCCAGGTGATATACGCCAAGGACCTGGGTGCCATACTGATGTATGGAGACATCTTCCCGGGAGCCACCGTCCTGGAAGCTGGTGTTGGGTCAGGGGCCATGACCATGGCTCTTCTACGAGCGGTGGGAGAGAAGGGGAGGGTTATAACCTTTGAGATAAGGCCAGAGCTGGTGGAGAAGGCCAGGAAGAACATCCAGACAATCATACCGGATTTGGCAAACCTGGAGATAAAGGCCAAAGACGTCTACCTGGACTTGGATGAGACCGATCTGGACCGGATAGTCCTTGACGTTCCTGAGCCCTGGCATGTAGTCCCTGAGGCCGCCAGATCGCTTGTGCCTGGGGGAATCTTCATCAGCTACCTACCCACCATTCTCCAGGTGCATCAGCTTCAAGAGACCCTCATAGAAAGTCCCCACTTCGAACTCATGGAGACGATTGAGGTGCTGGTCAGACCGTGGTCGGTTACCCATCGCAGCGTGAGGCCGGTGCACCGCATGGTAGCTCACACGGGGTTCATCACCACCGCACGAAAATGCGCTCCGAAGGAAACGGGTCAGGATGAGCCGGAGAATGACACCATAGGGAAGACACCTGGAGACGGTGTTACCGAACCGGCTAGCTAGACGCTAACGGCTTTGGGCATTTTGTGATTGGTGCGCAGGCAGCGGGTGCAGAGGGCAACCCTGCGGACGCTGCCATCTATGGTGAGGGTAGCCCTCTGGATATTGGGCATGAACCTGGTCTTGGTCCTCCGCTTGGAGTGACTCACGTTATTTCCTGCGTGCCCTGCCTTACCACACAACTGACACTTGGCCATTTATTTCCTCTTCGTTCCAGTTGATCTTGTACTACGAGTACAGTCAACCAGTGAAATGCGGTATATCTGTCACTTTGACGAATGCCTGTAGATTAAGTAAAATCCAGGCACTTAGACTATCAGATGAGGGTGACTTTGGCAATGCCCGAAGCCATAATAGCCACGGCCACTGAGTAAACTACACATGCAAAATGGTACGAGAGCCGTAATATCCTCCCTGGATGCCGCGGAGCTACAGCGTATCCTCATCCAGGGTTGTAG
The DNA here is from genome assembly GCA_027622595.1 of Chloroflexota bacterium. GTDB lineage: Bacteria > Chloroflexota > Dehalococcoidia > Lucifugimonadales > UBA2985 > JASLXI01. The sequence continues at coordinate 86,429 of JAQBZZ010000003.1, read as the reverse complement.
GGCACTTGAAGCCAAGTTTGAGGCCATCAACGCCCTCAACGTCTTCCCCGTTCCCGACGGGGATACCGGCACCAACATGCTGCTGACAATGAAGGCTCTGGAAGCAGAGGCGGCCAAGTCCACGGATATTCCTGCTTCGCAGCTTGTCGCCACCATGGCGAAGGGCGCGCTTCTGGGAGCACGCGGAAACAGCGGTGTAATCCTGGCGCAGTTTTTCCAGGGGCTGGCCAAAGGGTTGAATGGCAAGGGCAACTTCGACTGCCGTGCGCTGGCACTGGGGCTGGCAGAGGCTACCACAGCAGCCTACAAGGCGGTGGGCAACCCCGTGGAAGGCACCATGCTCACCGTCATTCGAGAGGTTTCCGAGGCCTCCCAGATACAGGCCGTCGCCAGTGCAGACATCCTGGAGCTGTGGGAGGCCATGTGCCTGGCTGCTAGGATATCTGTGGCCAGGACTCCATCGCTCCTCCCCGTATTACGAGAGGCCGGTGTGGTGGATGCCGGAGGCCAGGGCCTGTCCATTCTGCTGGAAGGGGCACTCAAGGGCCTCAGGGGAGAGGAGATAGAAGGAATCGAGCTGACCGCCCCTGAGATGGATACAGGCCAACACGGCATCAGCGAGGCCTTCATAGAAGCCACGGAGGAGGAGTTATATGGGTACTGCACCCAGTTCCTCCTACAGGGAGAGGCATTGGACGCCGACGCTGTGAGAGAGAAGATGCTGTCTCTTGCCACCTCAACAGTGGTAGTTGGCGGAGATGATATGGTAAAGGTGCATGTCCATACCAAGGACCCCGGCCCCGTGCTCAGCTACGCCGTAACCCTTGGCACTCTATCCCAGGTGAGCATTGTCAACATGGATGAGCAGCACCAGGAGTTCGTGGCAGCCCGCCGACGTGAGCAGAAGGTTCAGCCCGTTGGAGTGCTGGCAGTAGCCTCCGGTCAGGGCCTCATGGACATATTCCTGGATTCGGGAGCCTCCGCCGTATTATCGGGAGGCGACACCATGAACCCCAGCACCCAAGAAATCCTCGATGCTGCGGAGGGCATCGCTGCCGAACGGGTTATCGTCCTCACCAACAACTCCAATATAGTGCCGGCGGCAGAACAGGCCTCTTCTATCTCCACCAGGCCAATGACTGTCATCCCGTCCAGGACCATTCCACAGGGTATTGCCGCCCTACTGGCATTCAACCCCGATCAGGACTTCGAGACCAACGTAGCAGCCATGATGCAGTCCACATCTACCGTGGTTTCCGGGGCCATCTGTGCAGCACAGCGAGACGCGGAGCTTGAGGGTGTGAAGGTGGCCGAAGGCCAGATGATGGGCCTTCTTGAACGCCAGATGGTGGTGGCAGGAGATGATCGCACCGCCGTTCTGCTGGACCTGATCGCCAAGGCTGGCCCTGAAGAGGGGTCTCTCATCACCCTCTACTGGGGTGCTGATACCCTGAAGGACGAGGTCGATGAGGCAACCAGGGTGATCCGCTCTCGTTTCCCAGGCGTGGAGGTGGAGGTGGCCTTTGGAGGACAGCCCCACTATAATTACATCGTATCCGTGGAGTAAGGAGTAGAGCCCTATGGTCGTCAAAGTCGTCACCGACAGCACTGCCGACCTGCCTCCAGCCCTGGCGAAGGAGCTGGGGATAACCGTAGTCCCCCTCAACGTCCACTTTGGTACCGAGGTGTACAGGGATGGCGTGGAAATCCTTCCAGATGAGTTCTACCAGAGACTGATGAACAGCCCCCGGCTTCCAACCACGTCTCAGCCCACCGTGGGAGACTTTCTGCAGTCGTACCAGGAACTGAGCCAGACCACCGACGAGATCGTATCCGTCCACATCTCGGCCAAGCTGAGTGGAACCATGAATTCGGCCAATCAGGCCCGTGAGCAGTTCCAGGGAAATTGCCGCATAGAGACGGTGGACTCTCAGACAGGATCACTGGGACTGGGCATGGTAGCCATGGCGGCCAACCTGGCAGCCCAGCGCGGGGCAGGCATTGACGAGGTGGTCAAGGAGACCCAACTGGCTATTCCTCGTGTTCGGTTCTTCGGCCTTCTGGACACCCTGGAGTACCTGGAAAAGGGAGGCCGAATAGGAAAGGCGCAGGCCTTTGTGGGGTCCCTGCTGCACATCAAGCCGATCCTGACCTGCTGGGATGGCGAAGTCCACCCTCTGGAGCGAGCCCGCACAAGGGCCAAGGGCATAGACCGCCTGTGTGAGCTGGTGCAGAAGTACACGCCCCTTGAAGACCTGGGTGTGGTGTATAGCACGACACCCGATGACGCCCGGGCACTGGCTGAGCGCCTGAAACCCTTCTTGCCTGATAGCGAAGTCTTTCTCAGCCAGATTGGGCCGGTGGTGGGGACATATCTGGGCCCAGGAATACTGGGAATTGCCCTAAGAGGACAGACAGTTGGGAACCCATAGTGCATCTACAGACGCATCGTAATGTAGCACTGTTATGCGGGATGGTGTTGGCGGCTCTTTTCCTTCTCAATGCCTGCACCGGCTCAGGGGTCTCAGATGACGCTCCAAGCAAGGCCATACTGGAAAGCGGCAGAGTCCTCTACGCCGCTAGCTGCCAGTCCTGCCACGGAGACCAGCAGGGCATCGGCAGGTTGGCTCTTGCCCCATACCACGGCCCTGACGGCCACACGTGGCATCACGCCGATGGACAGCTTCTTGAGATAATTCTAGATGGCACCAAAGTGCTTCTGGAGAGTCTTGGGCTTCCTCCAAGCGACCTGGAAATGCCCCATTTCAGAGGAGAGCTTGCCCGGGAAGAGACTCTTGCAGTCCTGAGCTATATCAAGACGTGGTGGACTCAGGAGCAGAGGGAAGCCCAGGCCGAAAACTCCAGGCGATGGCAAGAAGCCAACGCCCCGTAAACGCCTGATTAAATCCTGGATATGCTACATCCTGAACTGGATACCCTGAAGAAGATACTATCCCTGGAGAGACAAAGGGAATACGCCGATACTGTAGTGGTTGGCGGCCTCGACCGCTTCCTGGCCCGCTGGCTTGATGGGCCGTCGGCCAGCCCTTCCATCAAGCTGCCTTCGCCGGATTATGCCAGCATAACCAGCGTCCAGAGGAAGAGATGGGTTGAGGATACCCTGAAGCTATTGGACTACGGGCCAGACACCCCCGTAAAAAGCACGCCGACCCCCAAACGGAAAGCAGCCCGCTCCGTCCCATCCCTCCAGAGAGAGCCGGAGCCGGACACAAGCCACTCACTGTCTTCACCCATAACGGTGCTCCCGCGGGTTACTCCCGCCCAGGCCAGCAAATTCAAGCGCCTTGGAGTAAATACCATACGGGACCTCCTATACCTCTTCCCACGCCGTCACAACGATTTCGGGAAGCCCTGCAAGGTCTCGGACCTGGAGTTAGACACCGAACAAACGATTGTTGTGAATGTGTGGGAAGCCAGAGAAGTGCTCATGGGGATTGGAGGCCGCCGTAAGGCCACAGAGGCGGTGGTGGGAGACGATACAGGGAATATACGGGTGGTCTGGTTCAACCAGCCCTACCTGGCCAGGCAGTTCAAGCCCGGCACCCAACTGGTGCTCAGCGGGAAGGTGAGCATATTCAGGAATACCAGAGTAATGGAGTCCCCTGAATATGAAAAAGTTCAGGACGGCGAAGACCTGATACACACAGGCCGCCTGGTCCCAATGTATCCCCTTACCGATGGCCTCACGCCCCGGACAGTGCGCAGTCTGGTCAAGAAGACCCTGGATACCTGGACATCACACATCCATGACCCCTTAACCGAGACCATACGCCAGCGAGCGGGTCTGTTGGACCTCCCGCAAGCCGTCTATCAGGCCCACTACCCTCAGGACGAAGAGAGCCAGGCCTTAGCTAGACGACGCCTCGCCTTCGACGAACTGTTCATGATACAGCTCTACGTTTTCTCCCGTCGCAGGGACTGGAGGGAGGCCAGAGGCGCTCATCCATTACCCAGAAACCAGGTCATGCTGGACGCCTTTTCCTCTCGCCTTCCATTTACCCTGACCAGGGCACAGGAGAAAGCCCTGGGAGAAATACTTGGGGACATGGAAAGCGAGCGCCCCATGAGCCGCCTGCTTCAGGGGGACGTTGGCAGCGGCAAGACCGCGGTGGCCCTGGCAGCCCTCCTCTCTGCCGTGGCAAACGGCTATCAGGGCGCTTTCATGGCTCCCACGGAGATCCTCGCTCAGCAGCACTTCAATAATATTTACACCTTGTTAGAAGGACTAAGTCGCACCACGAGTAATGAAAACTGGTTTACATTCCATCTGGATCCCTTCCCTCTCCCCTTTTCCGTAGGCCTACTCATAGGCAGCCAGGGCAGGAAGCAGAAGCGGGAAATCCAGGAAATGATGTCCCAGGGCACTCTGGATATGGTAGTTGGCACACACGCCCTCTTGCAGCAGGATGTCGATCTTCCCCGTCTGGCCCTGGCCGTAGTGGACGAACAGCACCGCTTTGGAGTCATGCAGCGTGCCTCCCTCCGCCAGAAGGGAGAAACGCCTCACCTGCTGGTGATGTCCGCCACCCCAATACCACGCTCCCTGGCACTCACACTGTATGGCGACCTTGACCTATCCGTGTTGGATGAGCTGCCGCCAGGCCGCCAGGTAATCCAGACCAGGATGGTCCGCCCTGAACGTCGCAATGGCGCCTACGAGTTCCTTCATCGCGAAATAAAGAAGGGACGACAGGCCTTTGTCGTCTGCCCTCTCATAGAGGAGTCGGAGGTGCTTCAGACGCGTGCCGCCACCACGGAGTTCAACCGGCTATCAACGGAGGTATTCCCCGATCTATCGCTTGGGCTGCTCCACGGTCGCATGCCGTTCAAGGACAAGGAAGAGGTCATGGCCCGCTTCCAGCGCAACGAGTTGGACATTCTGGTTTCAACGCCGGTAATAGAGGTGGGAATCGACAACCCGAATGCCACCGTCATTCTCATTGAGGGAGCAGACCGCTTCGGCCTTGCGCAGCTCCACCAGTTCCGAGGCAGGGTTGGCCGCGGGCAACATCCCAGCTACTGCTTCTTGCTGTCCGACTTCCCGTCGGCAGAGGCAAAGGAACGGCTTGAAGTCCTTGAGCGGGTAAGCGACGGCTTCGCCGTGGCCGAAGAGGACCTGCGGTTCCGAGGCCCCGGTGACTACTTCGGCACACGGCAGAGCGGCCTTCCAGACCTGCGTATGGCCCGCCTTTCCGACCAGGACATCCTCGCCCTGGCCCGTCAGGAAGCATCGGCCCTCTTGAAAGAGGACCCTAACCTGGAACAACCTCAACATCACGCCCTTGCACAGAACCTGGCACAGTTCTCATTCTCTCCACAGGGAGAGATTAATTAGCGTTTCGTTTCGTAAACCCGCGTACGCCAGACCAATCCCAACTCCACCCGTGGTGAGCCTGTCGAACCATACGAGCGGAAGAAGTCCCGCTCGCCAGACCATTGCAACAGCAGTTTATTGTGGGTGCAGGGCGTGCCCTGCCAGCTACTGAGCGTCGTTGGTCGGCGGCTGTGTGGCGGAGCGCACAAAGTTCTGAAGCATGCTGGTGAACTCCATGGGAAATATGAATTTGGTCGCAGGGCCGCTTCCCAGGTCCTTCAAAGTCTCGAAGTACTGAAGGCTCATCGTCCTGGCGTCAGCAGTCTGAGCAACCGAGTTGATCCTCGCCAGGGCGGTGCTGAAACCCTCGGCTCGTAGGATAGCCGCCTGCTGGTCTCCCTCGGCGGTCAGGATTTCAGACTGCCTTGAGCCCTCTGCCCTCAAAATGGATGCCTGTTTCTCACCTTCCGCCCGGTTGATGGCGGCCTGGCGCGCCCCCTCGGACTCGGTGATTTCGGCGGTCTTTATGGCCGCGGCGGACTTCTCCCGCTCCATGGCGGCCTTCACCCCCGGCGGTGGGTCAATCTCGTTGATCTCCACCTGGCTCACCTTGACCCCCCAGCGACCGGTGACCTCGTCCATCCGTGTCTGAAGCTGGTCGCGAATCCTCTCCCGCTCAGACAGCGCCTCAGACAGGGTTGTAGCTCCAATGACCGCCCTCAGGGTGGCAAAGGACAGGTTTATGGTGGCCAACCGGAAGTTTTCGATCTCCAGGACTGCCCTATCCACCTGGTCTTCCAGGACCCTGTAGTAGATCACAAAGTCCATGTCCACCACCACGTTGTCGGCAGTGATGTACTTCTGCGTCGGCACACGGTCGACCTGCTCACGAACATCTACCTTGATTGGCCTATCAATGAAGGGGAGCACCAATCTGATGCCCGGCCCTCGCACACCTATGAGATTGCCAAAGCGCAGGATAACCATACGCTCGTACTGGTTGACTACTCTCCAGAATACCATGCTGCCTCCTTTACCCTCTTACTTTCACCACCCGAAGGGTAAGTCCCTCCAGGCCAACCACCTCCACCCTCTCCCCCGCCGTTATCACCTCACCATCATCGGAAACGGTACTCCACAACTCGCTGATCAGTTGCACCGTGCCCCTGGGAGCCAGGTCGGAGGCTACCGTCCCCACCTGGCCTATCACAGTCTCGTGCGTGGAGTCACCGACGATCTGCCTTGACCTGACCATCGTCATCACAAACCACCCTCCCCCACCAAGCAATATGGCCGTTGTTGGTAACAACACCCACAGACTCACTGCCATGGATGGCGCTGTGGGAGATGGAGCACCAAAGCGATCGAAAAGCAGAAGCCCTCCTATCACAAAGCTAATTATAGCCCCTGCACCCAGAATCCCAAAGCCCGCCACCTGCACCTCAAGGAACAGCAGTGCCATGGCCAGAAGGATAAAGGCCACCCCTGCCCAGTTCACAGGCAGGTTTCCAAGGACAAGGAAGGCCAGGAGAATGCAGATGATTCCCACCACCCCGGGCACTACCAGCCCTGGATTGAACAGTTCGACCATGATGCCCAGCCCGCCGATGGATAGCAGAATGAAGGAGATGTTGGGGTCCGAGAGCACCAGGAGAAACCGCTCCACAAAGCTCAGTTCAAGGCGGCGTATCTCCAGGCCATCGGTTGCGAGGGTAAGAGAGCCCGCGGCGGTTTCCACGGTCATGCCGTCCAGCTTCTGTAGCAGCTCTTCCAGGTCATCCGCTATGAAGTCCACAACGTTGAGTTCAACCGCCTCCTGTGAGGAGTAGGCGGTCGCATCGAGCACGGTTGCCTCCAGCTTCTCAACGTTCCTACCACGCTCCGTGGCGATGTCGCGCATGAGAGCAGCAGCATCTTCCATGACCTTGCTCTTGATGGTCTCCGGCAGCCCCGCTCCACCGGCGCCAACGGGACTGGCGGCGCCTATGTTGGTGCCAGGGGCCATGACGGCAACGTTGGCCGCGGCGGTGATGAATGTGCCCGCAGAAGCAGCATGCGCACCGCCAGGTGCGACATATACCACCGGGGGCACTCTGGCCTCAAGGAGCTTCGCCACCATGTCCCTGGTGGAAGACAGCAGCCCTCCCGGGGTGTCCAAACGCACTACGATAAGCTCGGCCCCGTCCTCCTCCGCCTTGTCCACGGCCCTGTCTAGAAAACCGGCGGTGACGGGGTTTATGGCGTCGTCGATATCAATGAGGACCGCGTGACGGCTCTGGCCAAGAGCGGCCCCAGCCAACCCTCCCACAAGCGCCAGGACCGACAGTCCCAGCATGAGAGGGCGCAGCAACACTTTAGACGAGGGCGGGGAAATCCCCATTCCCAGGGCGTCCTCCAGAAGGCCACAGGCCCACTGTCAACCTTCTGTCAGTGTATCACACCGACTCATACACGGTTCTCACAACCCCGTCTGGAAATACGTGGTGGTCAGTCAGCCTCAGAGTGGTCGTGGTGTCACTGCTCTCGAACAGAGGAATGCCGCTGCTCCTGGGCAGCGGCATTACGTAGATTTCGTAGGCATCCACGGCGTTGAGATCGCGGAAGGCGCGAATGCTCTTTGACCCACCAAGGAGCCAGACGTCGCCTTGCATGGACATACCCCGAAGGTGTTCGATGAGCTTAGAAGCACCAGCCTGCCACGCCGTGGTCTGCGGTGGTGGATTCTCTATAGAACGCGACGTGAGCACGTAGGTATCCTTGCCGGGATACGGCCAGTCGCCGAAGCCGAGCACTTGATCGAAGGTGGTACGCCCAATGACGATGGCGTCCATCTGCTGGAGAAAGTCGTTGTAGCCGTAGCCTTCTTCATCATGAAAAGACTCCAGCCATGCCACGCCGCCATCGGCGCTCGCGACGCAGCCATCAACACTCACAGCGATGTATACGCGGAACTTCATTGGAAATAACGAACCAAGCCGGATGAAACAGCGAAAGCTACCTCATCTATTCCCCGGTTTGTGGTACGAAAAAGACTATCGCTTGGTGTACTGGGGAGCTCTACGGGCGCGCTTGAGGCCGTACTTTTTGCTCTCCTTGATCCGCGAGTCCCTGGTAATGAAGCCGTGCTTCTTGAGGACGGGCCTGAGGTCTCCGTCAGCGAGAAGCAGTGCGCGAGTGATGCCGTGTCGTAGGGCGCCAGCCTGGCTGGTCACGCCCCCACCGTGGAGTTTGGCAACCACGCTGAATTTAGCCTCGTTATCGGTCACCTTCATCGGCTCCATGATTGTGGATTGCCATGCGGGCCATGGAAAGGCATCTTCCAGCGTCTTGCCGTCTATTGAGAACTCGCCGTGACCAGGGTATAGCCTGACCTGGGCCACTGCGGTCTTCCTTTTTCCCGTTCCGTAGTAGTAGTGCTGCTCTGTCATTCTAGCTCTCTACCTTCTTATCTTCGGTGGATTCCTCGGTTGATTCTTCCACCTCTGCCTGTGCAGGTTCTTCTTCGACAATATCCACCGGCTGCTCGACTTCTTCGATTTCTGCTTCGGCGGGTTCCTCCGCTATCACCTCAACGGGTTGCTCATTCACCTCTACATCTACATGTGAAGGCCTCTCCACCTCTACCGGCGCCGGCACAACCAGCAACTCCGGGCTGGCCATATCCTTCACCTGGGCCCCGTGGGGATGAGTGTCAGTGGCATATATCTTGAGACGGCCAAGCATCTGACGGCCCAGGGTAGTCTTGGGCAACATACCACGGACGGCTTCTCGAAGGATACGGTCCGGGTGGTTCTGACGCATTCTGGCCATAGTGGTTTCCCGCAAACCCCCGGGATAATGACTGTGACGGCGGTAAAGTTTCTGCTCAAGTTTATTACCGGTGATCTTTACTTGGGCAACGTTGACCACTACGACGAAGTCGCCTGTGAGGATGTTCCGTGCGTAGATGGACTTATGCTTCCCCTGAAGCAGTCCGCTTACTTCCGTGGCCAAACGACCCAGAACCTTGTCCTTGGCATCGAACACATGCCACTGGGACTCCACATGGGACGGTTTGGTGGTGTATGTCTTCATAGTTTTCATATAGCACTCGCCTCAAGGATAGCGTGCTCCAACACATCTACCGATTCATCAGAAGAGAACAACGATATAGGGTAGTTTACCCTCATCAAAGACAGGCCTTTTGCCAGAGCAACCCATGCACTGGCCCCGGGTTTACCGCATTCGGCCAGTGCCTTAAAGTCATGCAGGTCCAGCCGACCTAACCCAACTTCCAGTAACGCACCGGCTGTGCGACGCACCTGCTGGTTCAGAAAGCCGCTGGCCGCCATGTCCAAAAATACCATGTCCGCTCTTCTGCTGATGGAGCACCTGAATACCATCCGTCTTGTGTTCACAGATCCGTCAGAAAATGCCCTGGTGAATGGCGCAAAATCCATCTCGCCTTCCAGGAGCCGCGCCGCGTCCTGCATGGCTTCCGCGTCCAACGGCCGCCTGACGTGATGGACAAAACCCTGAAGCAGCGGCGAAGCGTTGGAACTATTGAGAATCCTATATCGATACTCCCTGCTGGTGGCCCACCTGCGTGGGTCAAAGTCCAGGGAGACCTCCTTGGCGTCCTTTATCGAGATATCCTCGGGCAGATAGTAGTTGAGGGCCTGAAGGAATACGCTGGGAGCATGGGAAGACCAGGTATCGAAAGCCACCACCTGCCCCTGAGCATGCACGCCAGCGTCCGTACGACCTGCTCCGTTGATGCGGAGGCGCTCTCCGGTGAGGCTGTAAATAGCCCCCTCTAATGTCTCCTGAACGGAATTGTCCTTACTCTGCGCCTGAAAGCCGTGGTATCGGGTGCCATCGTACTCAACCAACGCGGCCAGCCGACGGAGTCCCTCCGGCTCAGAGTATCTGTCTTTTATATTGTAGGTGCTCATGGAATCAACTCCAGAAGGGCCATGGAGGCACCGTCACCCTTCCTTTGCTCCATTTTCAACACCCTGGTATAGCCCCCCGGCCTGCTGGCATACCGTTCGGCAAGTTCATTAAACACCTTCCTCACCATAGTTTCATCGGTGACGAAAGCCAGTGCCTGACGCCTATGACTCAGTGTCCCTTTCTTGCCAAGGGTAATCACCTTCTCCACCATGCCCCGCAGCTCTTTGGCCTTGGCCTCCGTTGTGCGGATTCGCTCATGGCGAATGAGGTCCGTCACCTGGGTACGGTACATCAACATCCGCTGACCAGTGGGACGGCTAAATTTACTACCTGATACTCCGTGCCTCATAGTCCCTCTGCAGTAGTGACTTCCACCTTGGCCTCGTCACCGTCCTCCAAGAAATCGTCCTGCTCACCTGAGTCATTACTCGGTGCGACCTTGTCTTGTAGGAATCCGAACTCCCTGAGCTTGTCATTCAACTCATCCAGGGACTTGGTCCCAAAGTTTCGTATCTTCAGAAGGTCTGCTTCTTCTATCTCCAGTACCTGTCCCACCTTGTTGATGTTGCTCCTCTTAAGACAGTTGAGGGTGCGAGAAGAAAGGTCCAGCTTCTCTATAGGGGTATTGTACTGCTCCATTGGAATGGTTGCTGTGAAAGAGGGCCTCTCTGCGGTGCCCTCACCCGCCTTGTCCGCATTGGCGAAGAGAAAGAACTGTTCCAGGAGGAGTTCCGCTCCCTTCTTCACCGCGTCCACAGGGTTGACTGTACCGTCGGTCCATACGTCCATGATAAGCCGCTCATAGTTGGTGATCTGGCCCACACGGGTGCTCTCCACAATGTAGTTCACCTTGCGCACAGGGCTGTAGATGGCGTCCACGGGGAGAACCCCTATGGGCATACCCTCTGTGTGGCCTGCGGGCACGTACCCCTTGCCCTGCTCCACATTGAACTCCACCGAAAGCAGTGCTTCTGGGGAATCCATAGTAGCCAGGTGAAGTTCAGGATTAACTATCTCAAAGTCCGAGGAAACGCTGATGTCTCCTGCTCTCACAGCTCCCTCTCTGGCTATCTCCAAGCGCAGCTTCCCGGGCCGGGCCGCCAGAGACTTCAGGCGAATCGCCTTGACGTTGATCAGGAATTCGGCCACATCCTCTTTCATGTGGGCGATCGTGGAGAATTCGTGGAGTACCCCCTCTATTTTAACCCAGGTGACAGCAGTCCCTGGAATTGAGGTGAGGAGCACCCTTCGCATGGGATTCCCAAGCGTGTTTCCATAGCCCGGCTCCAGCGGTTCCACGGCGAATTTACCATAGTTATCCTGGGTCTCTATGACCCGGATCTCTGGTTTTGGAGTCTCTTCCAATTCCACCACTATTTGCACCATATACCTATTCCTTCCGCTACCTGGAGTAGTGCTCTACCACTAGTCTCAGGTCTATTCCAGTATCAATTTCAGACAGCTCGGGCAGAGAAACCACTCGCCCGGCCATCTTCTCTATGTCAAGGCTCAGCCAGTTGGGTAGAGGCCGCCTTGGGATGTCTTCCGACATCTGGGCGTAAATGCCAGTTTCCTTGCTGGACTCCTTCCAGACCACCACATCATCCACTTTGACCCGGTACGATGGGATATCGACCTTACGGTCGTTCACCATGATGTGTCCGTGGCTGACAAGCTGTCTGGCCTGGCTTCTAGAATCCGCAAAGTTGAGACGGTACGTCACATTGTCCAGCCTCTCCTCCAGAATCTGAAGCAGGTACACGCCAGTCATACCAGGGCGACGCTGAGCCTCGCTGAAGTACTTACGGAACTGCTTCTCCAGAACCCCGTAAATCTGACGGGCCTTCTGCTTCTCCCTGAGCTGAGTTCCCCAGTCAGAGGTGCGCCGTCTCCTCATTGGCTGACTTCCCGGAGGCTTCCTCCGTTTTTCCACAGCACATCTGGGGGTATAGCAACGCTCTCCCTTTAGAAAGAGTTTTACCCCGGCGCGACGGCAAAGCCGACAAACAGCATCAGTATACCTAGCCATACTTTCTCCCTCTGAACTCCTCAAACCCCCAAACTGCCGCGGGTCCCCTTGCTCACCTCACGGCTTGGGGCAGTATTTCGTTTCTATACCCGCCTGCTTTTGGGGGGACGACAACCGTTATGTGGTATCGGTGTAATGTCCCTTATAGTGGTGATGTGTAGCCCCGCCCCCTGAAGAGAGCGAATGGCAACCTCACGCCCGGAACCCGGGCCTTTTACGTACACCTCTACTTGCCTCAACCCATGCTCCATGGCCTTCCTGGCAGCAGTTTCTGACGCTCTCTGAGCTGAGAAGGCCGTGCCTTTGCGGGAGCCTTTAAAGCCCGCCGTACCGGAACTGCCCCACGCCAGAAGGTTACCCTGGAGATCGGTAAGACTAACGATAGTGTTGTTGAAGGTAGATTGAATAAAAACCTTCCCCTGAGGAACGAACTTCTTCTCCCGCCTTCTAGTCCTTGGTTTTCGTCTGGTGGTCATGCCCTTCTCCTTACCTTCTGGTTCCTGCGCTACGGCGTCCGGCCACGGTCTTACGAGCCCCTCGCTTGGTCCTCGCGTTGGTCTTGGTACGCTGGCCCCTCACGGGTAGACCTCGACTGTGACGCTGTCCACGGTAGGAACCTATGTCGATGAGCCTGCGGATGTTGCCATTCACTTCCCTGTGCAGGTCTCCCTCTACTTTGTACTCTCGATCTATAACCTCACGGATACGGGCTAGCTGCTCCTCGCTCAGGTCTCGCACTCGCGGGTTGCCATCCACGGCCGCCTTGATCACCAGGTCCTTGGCGATTACAGGGCCAATCCCGTATATGCGGCGCAGAGAGTAATCCAAGCGCTGCCCATCTGGTATGTCTATGCCGGCAACCCTAGCCATTTCCTAGCCTCATCTCTTACCCCTGTCTCTGGCGGTGCTTAGGATTCTCACAGATGACCCGCACTATCCGTTCCCTTCGGATCACCTTGCACTTCTCACATCTTGACTTGACCGAGGCCTGGACTTTCATGATTCCTCCGTTACTTGAAGCGGTACGTAATCCGGCCCCGGGTCAGATCGTACGGCGAAAGCTCCACTAAAACTCTGTCTCCCGGCAACACGCGGATAAAGTGAACCCTTATCTTGCCAGAGGCATGGGCCAGTATCCGATGACCATTGGCCAGGTCCACCCAAAACATAGCATTGGGCAGAGACTGCGCCACCATTCCCTCTACCTCTAATCCGGGTTTCTTAGACATCGGTTTTAGCAGCCCTCTTCCGCGTTTGCAAACTTATTATACCCGAGTCAGCACCTCCGCATCACCTTCCGTGATGAGTAAAGTGTTTTCGAAGTGGGCCGAAAGACTTCCGTCCGCGGTCACCACAGTCCAATTGTCGTCCAAGGCTCGTGTTTGCCAACCCCCGATATTCACCATCGGCTCTATGGCAATGACCATGCCCTTTCTCAGCAGTGCCCCGGAACCCGGAGCGCCAAAGTTAGGCACCTGGGGCTCTTCATGAAGCGCCCTGCCGATTCCATGACCCACATACTCCCGCACCACCGAATAACCTCTCTCCTCCACAAAGGACTGCACGGCCCATCCTATATCTCCCAAGCGGGCGCCGTGGGTGGCCGCTGCAATACCCCTCTCCAGTGCTTCCCTTGTTACGTCGATGAGTTCAGTCACCGCGGGCGAGACATTCCCAACCCCTACGGTCACAGCGGAATCCCCGTGAAATCCCTCTACCACCGCCCCAACATCCAGGCTCACCAGGTCGCCATCCAGGATAACCTTGTCTCCAGGAATGCCATGGACTATTTCATCGTTGACGGAAACGCAGATGGTACGCGGAAACCCCATGTAACCCTTGAATGAGGGTTTTGCTCCCAACCTCTGTATCTCCTGAACAGCAATATCGTCCAGATCCGCGGTCTTCATGCCCGGCCTAATAGCCTCTACCAGGGCAGCGATGGTCTGTGCCACCACCTTCCCAGCCTGGCGCATGGACTCGATCTCTCTGGGGGATTTCAGGGTGACGCCCCGTTCCCTGGTTGCCACACTCGTAAAGAGTGCCTCTTTTTCCATATTATCTTATACCTTATGCCACGGCACTGAGAAGCGATTCTCTCACCTCTTCGATGCGACCCTCACCATCTACCTCCACCAGGTTTCCCTTCTCAGTGTAATACCGTATCAGGGGAGTGGTCTGCTCTGCAAACACCTTGATGCGGTGGCTCACCGCCTCTGGAACGTCATCCTCTCTCTGATACAGTTCCCCTCCGCAATCATCGCAAACACCGTGCTTACGGGGAACGGAGTTCACTTCGTGATACGGCTTCTGGCACTGCCGGCAGATCCATCTGCCTCCCAACCGCAGTATCAACTCCTCTTCCGAGACACTGATATTCGCCACCCGGTCGATAGTCTCGCCCTGTTTTTCGAGAGCCTCTTCCAGAGCCTTGGCCTGTTCCACGGTGCGTGGAAAGCCGTCCAGCACATAGCCATTCTTGGCGTCCGGAAGCTGAATACGCTCCTCTATCATACCGATAATAAGCTCGTCCGGCACAAGCAGCCCCTGCTGCATGTAAGAGTGGGCCGTGTTCCCCAACTCGGTGCCCCGCGCCTGATGGTCTCGTAGCAGGTCCCCAGAGGAAATGTGAACAATACCAAGCGATTCGGACATACTCTTCGCTTGAGTACCCTTTCCTGCTCCCGGAGGCCCTAATAGAATAATACGCACAGTTCTTTTCCTACTTAATGAATCCTTCGTAATTTCGCATAAGGAGCTGGGCTTCCAGCTGTCTCATCGTATCCAGCGCCACTCCCACCATGATGAGCAGACTGATGGAGGGGAGCTGAAGGGCACGAACATCCGTCGCCTGAGTGACAATAAATGGTATCACAGCCACAAGGCCAAGGAACAGTGCGCCCCCCCAGGTCACCCTCACGATGATGCGGTTCAGGTACTCATCTGTGGAGCGCCCGGGCCGTATGCCGGGGATAAACCCCCCGTTTCGTTGTAAGCTCTCCGCCAGGTTCTGCTGTTTAAACACAATTAATGCGTAGAAGAAGGTGAATGCCACCACCATAAGGAAGCTGAAGAAATAATAAAAGAATTTCGTGGGGTCAAAGAGACGTTGAACGAAGTCCGCCGCCTGGCTCAGGAATGAGGTACTGGAGGGATCGATAAAGTAGCTGGCGACCACGCCAGGAAATATCATAATTGAGAAGGCGAAGATCAGAGGTATCATTCCGGCCGAGTTCACTTTTATGGGAAGGTGGGTAGCACCACCCTGCCGGTACATCCGTCCACCGCGGAAAACGGCCCGTCCGTACTGCACTGGGACCCGTCGCTCCGCCTCCGTAAACATCACTATCAGGTACACCATCAGTGCCCCGATGGCTATCAGGAGCAGAAGCCCTGCGGCGTTGTCACGTTCCAGGAACCCCTGGCCTATCACCTGAGGCAGAGTGGCGACAATCCCCGCAAAGATTATGATGGAGATACCGTTCCCAATTCCCTTCTCCGTTATCAGCTCCCCTATCCACACCAGGAACACGGACCCTGCCACCATGGTGAGTATAATCGCCATCGTCGGCAGCAGATTCTCGCCGGATGCGCCCACTCCACTTATGGCTCCTCCACGCTGAAGCAGAGTCAACTGGCCGAATCCTTGAAGGGCAGCAATGGGAACCATGAGATAATGGGTCAACTGGTTTATCCGCTGACGCCCCACCTCTCCCTCTTTGCTGAGCTCCTTGAGTTGTGGGAAAACAGGCACCATGAGCTGCATGATAATGGATGCTGTGATGTACGGGAAAACGCCCAAAGCGACGACGCTCAGGCTCCTGAGCGCGCCCCCGCTGAAGATATCCAGAAAGCCAAAGAGGTCATTCTGGCGGAAGAAATCAGCCAGGGCCTCCCTCTCCACCCCAGGCACAGGAACCTGGGCCAGAAAACGGAACACCGCAAGCATGGCGAACACAAAGATAAGCCGCGCCCTTAAGTCGGGCACCTTCATGGCGTCTATCACAGCCTGCAGCAGCCTGGGGGTTCCCCCCTCTGTCTTGGCTACTTGGGTCTGACGCATCATCCTTGTATCTCCACTGCACTTCCACCAGCAGCCTCTATTTTACGCTTGGCTTCTGTGGAGAATTTGTGGGCTGCGATTGTAACGGCCCGACCGATCTCGCCTCGACCCAGTACCTTCACTCGCAGATTCGAACCTCGAATCAAACGGGCCTCTTTCATAACCGGTGGAGTCACCTCAGATTCCTGAGGGAACCGGGCGGCAAGGACATCCAGATTGACGGTGGCGTACTCCTGTCTAAAGATGTTCACAAAGCCGCGCTGGGTGGGTAGACGCTTCACCAGAGGAAGCTGTCCTCCCTCAAAGCTCGGGCGCACCCCACCGCCAGAGCGGGCCTTTTGGCCCTTCACGCCCCGACCGGAGTACGTACCTTGACTGCCATTGCCTCGCCCTACGCGTTTTCGCGAGCGGCGAGCTCCCAAAGGCGCTCTTAGCTGGTCTAATCTCATTCCTCTCCCTGTTTTACCTGGACCAGATGTCTGACTTTATGGACCATTCCAAGAATAACGGGACTGTCCTCCCGTTCCACTTCATGGTTGAGACGCCTAAGCCCAAGGGCCCGGATCACTCGACCCTGCTCCTTTGGGTAGCCTATGGCGCTTTTTTTCCACTGTATGCGTATCTTGCTCAAGGTATCCTCTTACTTATTGGTAGGCAGCCCGCACACCACCAGTACTCAATGTTAATTCTTAGCTGAACCTCACCACTACGACTGGCTTACGCCCTTCCTTTTAGCAATCTCCAGAGCAGGGTCCTTGAGTTGCGTCAGCCCTTGAATTGTAGCTCTGACCACATTTATGGCGTTCGCACTCCCAAGGGACTTGGTGAGAATATCGCGGATTCCTGCCGCTTCCACCACCGCCCTTACCGCACCTCCAGCTATCACCCCGGTCCCCGAAGCGGCTGGTTTGAGAAGAACAAGGGATGCACAGTGTTTTGCCATTATCTGATGGGGGATAGTGGTCCCGCTCAGAGGCACCCTGACCAGGTTTTTCTTGGCTATGGTCACTCCCTTGCGCACAGCATCCGGAACGGCAAATGCCTTGCCCAGTCCCATGCCAACGCGGCCCTCGCCATCACCCACCACCACCATAACGCTGAACCCTCGACGCCTTCCGCCCTTCACTACCTTGGTGACGCGACGGATTTTCACAACGCGCTCCGTGAGCTGCATATCTGAAGATTCTGATCTGTACTGTTGTGACATTAAAACTCCAACCCAGCCTCTCTGGCGGCCTCGGCAAATGCCTTCACCCGGCCGTGATACTTATATCCACCGGTGTCAAAAACTACCTTACTAATCCCATTTTCCTTGGCCCGGCGGGCCAACAAAGCCCCTACCAGGATAGACACCTCACCCTTGGATTGAGAGTCCTTGCCCTCTTTAATTTCTGATTCCAGGCTGGAAGCCGCTGCCAGGGTAACTCCCTGAGTGTCATCTATAACCTGGGCATAGATATTGTTCAAACTTCGAAATAGCGCCAGACGAGGCCGCAAGGAAGTCCCCTGTATCTTCTGCCTTATCCGTTTGTGACGTATAAGACGCATAACCCTGGCATTCTTAACCCTGGCCATAACTATGCCTTTCTTCCAGCAGATTTGCCCGGCTTGAGACGCACTCTCTCACCGGCAAATCTTATTCCCTTGCCAGTGTATGCATTTGGGCGGCGGACCCTTCTTATACGGGCCGCCATCTCTCCCACCGCCTGCTTATCTATGCCATTGACATTAATGCGGTTGTTACCCTCCAACGAAAGAACGACCTTAGGCAGCGGAACGATCTCCACAGGATGGCTGTACCCCACCTGTAGTATTATGCTCTCCCCTGACTGCTGAGCGCGATAGCCCGCCCCAACCAACTCCAGACTCCGCTGATACCCTTCGCTCACGCCTATGACCATGTTGGCCAGAAGCGCGCCGGTAAGGCCATGGAGAGCCCTGTGCTCCCTGCCGTCGGTGGGCCTTGTCACTCTCAAGACGTCGCCGTCCCTAAGGATAGAGAGATCAGGGTTGAAGGACTGTGTCAGAGTGCCTCTGCTACCCTTGACCACAACCTTGGCCCCATCAATCTCAACCTGTACTCCGGTAGGGATTGGGATGGGCTTATTACCTATTCTTGACATATTACTACCACAAATAACATAGATATTCTCCGCCTATCCCACGTCTCCTGGCCTCCGACCCGGTCATCACTCCCTGAGACGTGGATATTATGGACACTCCCATACCGCCGTATATTCGAGTGATCTCCTTGCTTCCTACGTATCTCCGTAGTCCCGGTTTGCTCACTCGTTTCAGGCCGGAGATGGCCGGTTCCTTCTTGTCACGGTACTTCAGGCGGACTCGCAAGGTGCGCTCAGGCCCGCTCCTTAGTATCTCAAAGTCCTCAATGAACCCCTCATCCTTCATTATCCGCGCCAAGGCCACCTTGGGGTTTGACCCTGGCACCAACACCGTATCATGGCGCACCGCAACGGCGTTCCTTATTCTTGTCAGCATGTCGGCTATGGGATCGGTTGAATTCATATGAACTACCAGCTGGCCTTCCTAATGCCCGTAATCTCGCCTCTCAGGGCAAGAGTCCTAAAACATATTCTACAGAGTCCAAAATGCCTTATGTAAGCCCGCGGACGGCCACAGAGGTTGCACCGGTTATGGAACCTTACGGTGTACTTCTGGGGCTTTCTCCACTTGGCAATCTGGGATGTCTTGGCCACTTGAACCTTCCTTAATAATTTATATGACTATGACGCCGAACCAATATTCTAT
Source organism: Chloroflexota bacterium (assembly GCA_027622595.1). Classification (GTDB taxonomy): domain Bacteria; phylum Chloroflexota; class Dehalococcoidia; order Lucifugimonadales; family UBA2985; genus JASLXI01. The sequence goes on along the minus strand of JAQBZZ010000003.1, from coordinate 67,298 downwards.
AGCTACGAAGAACCTTCTCTTCATATGTTGGGGCGTGCCCTCAGTGCGATGCCCTCTATGCATTACCGTCTCCACTAACTCCCGCCGCTTCACGGGTGAATGGCATACCCAAAAGGTCCAAGAGACGCATGGCTTCCGCGTCCGTGGAAGCCGTGGTGATAATGGACACTTGCAAGCTACGAATGCGGTCTATTTGACCGTAATCTATCTCCGGAAAAATGACCTGCTCCCGAATACCGAGGGAGTAGTTCCCGCGGCCATCGAATGCCTTTCTGGACACCCCACGGAAGTCTCTAAGGCGGGGTAGTGCAGCATTAAGCAGCCTATCCATGAACTCATACATCCGGGCACCTCTGAGCGTCACAGCGGTCCCTATAGGGTCCCCCTCCCTCAGCTTAAACCCTGCTATCGACTTTCTTGCCCGCGTGATAATGGGTTTCTGCCCCGTTATCAGCGCCATGTCCCGGGTGGCATTCTCCATGGCTTTGGGGTTGGTCTTGCTTTCCCCCAATCCAATGTTAAGAACCACCTTCTCTATCTTCGGTATCTGCATGACGTTCTGATAGCCAAACTCTTCCCTCAATTTCTCCTTCACTTGTGAGCGATACTGCTCCAACAGGCGCGGAACCCTATTGACCCTGGGTGCCACCTCGGCTGGGGCCTCTTCCTCAGCCTCTCTCCGGCGCGGTGCTCTCGCTGGCCGCGGTACATCCTCTACTGCTGTCTCAGCAACAGCAGTACTGGCGCGCCGAGTCCGTGGACTCCTTGCCGCAGGAACCTCAGAAGCCTCCGATGCTTCCGGCGCAGCAGCCTCTACCTCTGTGGTTTCAGGGGTAGTCTCCGAGGCGCTGGCACGCCTTGTACGTGGCTTTCTTACATGAGAAGCCTTGGCATCTCCCTCAGAAGCCTCCGGTGCTTCGGAGACGGCAGCCTCCACCGCAGTGGTCTCCGGCGCGCTGGCACGCCTTGCACGTGGCTTTCTTACAGGAGAAGCCTTGGCATCTCCCTCAGAAGCCTCCGAGGCGCTGACCTCTTCTAGTCTATCACTTCCCGGCATGAACTACACACCCTGACTTTCTGATTGTCTTCCAAAATTTTATGGCCTACCCGCACTGCACGATCACAGTGGGTACACACTAGCATCACCTTTGAGATACTAAAAGGAGCCTCATGCTGCACTATCCCCGCCTGGCGTACGTTGGGACGGGCACGGACATGCCGCTTGATAATATTGACCCCTTCTACCTCAAGAGAACTGTTCTTAGGAAAAACGTGCTGTACCTTGCCCCGTTTCCCTCTGTCCTTACCTGTAATAACCTGGACTGTATCCTCTCGCTTGAACCTCACTACAGCACCTCCGGAGCCAGAGAGACTATACGCATGAAAGCCTTGTCTCTCAGCTCCCGCGCCACAGGGCCGAAGATGCGGGTGCCCCGAGGATTCAAACTTTCAGTGAGTATCACAGCGGCGTTCTCATCAAAGCGTATATAAGACCCATCGGCCCGTCGGTGAGGGGCCGCAGTGCGAACAATCACCGCCCGAACCACCTCCCCCTTTTTCACAGCGGCGGCCGGTGTAGCTTCCTTAACAGAGGCCACAATGATATCACCAACGCGGGCATATCGCCTGCCTGTCCCTCCGGGAACGTTGATACACATAATGACCTTGGCCCCCGAGTTATCGGCCACAGTCAAGCGCGAATACACCTGAATCATTCTTCTTTCTCCTCATCCGCCTGGTCGTCGCTCTCCGCCTCATCACCCTCACTCTCATCAAGGTCTTCCATTTCCATTTCAGGCTCCAGTTCAGGAAGCTCCAGAAGTTCATCGCTGATGGGAATATCTCCAGTAGAGATGACCTGCATCACTCTCCAGCGCTTGGTCTTGGATAGGGGACGTGTCTCCATGATATTCACCACGTCTCCCACCTTACTCGCGTTATCCTCGTCGTGAGCATGGAACTTGGTGATCCGCTTCACCGATTTGACGTAAAGGGGGTGGGTCTGGCGCCATTCGACAGCCACCACCACCGTCTTATCCATTTTGTCGCTTACCACACGACCGACCCTGGTCTTTCTTCGTCCTCTCAGCATTTCATCTCTCCAACAATCCTCGCTGGCGTATCACTGTCTTCACCCTGGCAATAGTTTTTCGTACGTTCCTGAGCTCCTGCGGGTTATTGAGCTGGCGCGTGCTCAAGCGGAAGCGAACATTCATCAACTCCCTGTAAGTGCTATCCAACTCTGCGGCAAGCTGTTCGTCCGTCAGAGCCCTTATTTCCAGAATATCCAAACGTATCCCCTCTACTCCGAGGCCTGCTGACCATCGCCTCGGGATATCATTAACGTACTGACAGGCAGTTTATGGGAAGCCAGTCTCAGGGCTTCATGTGCCACATCCTGCCCGATGCCGGATACTTCAAAGAGAACACGGCCCGGCTTAACAACCGCAACCCAGTGGTCCACGCTGCCCTTTCCGCTGCCCATGCGTGTTTCTGCCGGTTTAGTTGTAACAGGCTTATCAGGAAACACGCGAATCCACACCTTTCCACCTCGCATGAAGTGACGGGTAATGGCCCGACGAGCGGCCTCTATCTGCCGTGCGGTGACCCAAGCAGCTGAGGTAGCTTTGAGACCAAAGTCGCCAAAGCTCACCTGATTGCCCACCTGCGCGGTACCGCGGCGGCGGCCTTTATGCATTTTCCGAAACTTAGTTCTCTTCGGTTGTAACATCCAGTGACTCCTCCGCGGGCTCCTCTTGACCACCAACAGTAACCTCAATCAACCTCATCTCCTCGGCCTCCACCTCTACCACCTTGGGTTCGGGCAAAACATCGCCCAGGTAGATCCACACCTTCACCCCAATACGTCCCATAGCGGTGCGGGCTTCCGCAAGGCCATAGTCTATGTTTGCCCGAAGTGTGTGGAGAGGTACGCGCCCCTCCATCACCTTCTCACGACGTGCTATTTCTATGCCGCCCAGCCTGCCGGAACAGATGACCTTTATACCAAGTGCCCCAGACTGCATGGCCCGACCAACGGACTGATGCATGGCACGGCGGAACGCGATCCTACGCCCCAACTGTTCGGCAATACTCGCGGCCACCAGCTGAGCATCCAACTCCGGCTGGCGGATCTCTTGTACGTTCAGTCTGGCCCGTTTGTGGGATAGTCCCTCAACGAGCTTCCGTATATCCTCCACCCTCTGTCCTCCACGGCCGATTACAATACCAGGCCGTGCGGAGTGAATGGTTACCACCAATTCCTGGGCGCCCCTTTCCAGTTCAACCTTGGATATGCCGGCCTCCGGGAGACGTGACAATATGGCATGACGTATCTTCAGATCCTCTTGCAGCAGTGCGCGATACTGCGACGGCTTGTTTGCGTACCACTTGGCCTGCCAGTCATTGATTATGCCGAGGCGAAACCCTATGGGATGAGTTTTTTGACCCATTAGGCAGCCCCCTCTTCATCGACCACGACGGTGACATGGCAAGTGCGTTTCAGAATCCGGCTGGCCTTACCCCTTGACCTGGCCCTGAATCTCCGCAGAGTGACCCCGGGATCGGCGTGAATGGCAACTATCTTGAGATCTCCCTGCGACATCATGTTGTTGTTCTCCGCGTTGTTGGCGGCAGACTTCACCACCTTGGCTACCTCTTTGGCCGCGGGCGTAAGCAGAAAGCCCAGAATCTTCAGGGCAGATTCCACTTTTTGTCCCCGAACGGTCTTGAGCACCCGGCGCATCTTCTTCGGGGAAATGCCTATGTTCTTGGCAACAGCCTTTACAGCCATCCTTATATACCTACCTTCCAGTCCCACTAGTCCCGCCAGGTCTTACCTGCGTAGTACGCTCGGACTTGGAGGAGTGGCCTCTAAAAGTCCTGGTGGGAGCAAACTCCCCCAACCGATGACCTACCATGTTCTCCGTTGCGAAAATGGGGACATGTCTGCGACCATCGTGCACGGCGATTGTCAATCCCACCATTTCCGGCATTATCATGGAAGCCCTGGACCAGGTCTTGATTACAGCCTTGACCCCACTCCGTTGTAGAGCTTCCACCTTCTTCATCAGCTTGGGATGAACAAATGGTCCCTTTTTGATGGATCTAGACATCCCTTATTTCCTTTCCCGTCACGTACATGTTCTAGGGCCTACGCCTTACAATCATGCTGCTGTTCTTGTTCTTACGACGGGTCCTGTACCCGAGGGCAGGCTTGCCCCAAGGAGTCTTGGGCCCCGGCATTCCTATTCCCGAACGACCTTCCCCTCCGCCGTGCGGATGGTCATTTGGGTTCATGGCGGACCCTCTCACCTCAGGCCTGCGCCCCAGGTGGCGTTTCCTGCCCGCCTTACCCAGCTTGATGTTCTTATGGTCTGGATTTCCCACCTGTCCAATGGTGGCCATACACTCCGGATTAATTCGGCGCACTTCCCCGGAGGGCATGCGCAGCAGTACGTGACTCTCTTCACGGGCGAGCACCTGAGCCGAGGTGCCAGCACCCCTCACCAGTTGCCCTCCACGCCCGGGGTGCATTTCCACGTTGTGCACAGAGCTCCCAGAAGGTATCAGCTTCAGGGGAAGGGCATTACCCACAGCGATCTCAGCATTGGGACCGGCCGCAATACTGGTCCCCACCGTCAGTCCCTGTGGAGCCAAATTGTACCGTTTATCCCCGTCTGCATACTGGATCAGGGCAATACGGGCAGAACGATTGGGATCATACTCAATCGAAACCACCTTGCCCGGAACTCCCGCCTTGTCCCGCTTGAAGTCTATGATTCGCAGTCTTCGCTTATGGCCGCCTCCACGATGACGAACGGTAATTTTACCCTGAGCATTCCTCCCGCCCTTCTTGCGCAGAGAGAGCAGCAGGGACTTCTCAGGCTTGCTCTTGGTAATCTCCTCAAAGGACGGCAGGACAACGCCACGCCGGCCAGGAGATGTGGGTTTTACTTTCCTTAGTGGCACTTAAGCTCCCTCAAACAGCTGAATCTTGTCGCCGGTCCGAAGGCTCACTACGGCCTTCTTCCAAGAAGCTTTCTGGACTGCCTTCCGTCCAAACCGCTTCTTCTTGCCTTTGACAACTAGAATGTTAACTTCAGTCACCTTGACGCTAAAGGACTCCTCCACCGCCGCCCTCACCTGGACCTTATTGGCCCGTGTGTCCACCTCAAACGCATACTTATTGTGCCCATCCTGCAGGATGGTGCTCTTCTCCGTGACCAGTGGCCTGAGCAGTACCTCAAATACGTGCATCTCTTCATCCCCCCCTTTGACCCTGGGCTTCTTCGTCTACCTTTGTATCTGCAGAGGCCCACAGTTCCTCGGCCCTTCGCACAGCTTGTTCCGTCATGATAACACGGTCGTGATTCAGCAAGTCCAGCACATTCAGCTGGGAAGCCGGAATGGTCCTCACACGGCCAAGGTTCCGGGCAGCGCGAATTACGTTGTCCTGGGGATTAAGGGTCACGATCAAGGCGGGAGTAGTTATTCCCAGATTCGACAGCACTCTTGCCATCTCACTGGTCTTCGCTTGCTCAAGCTGGAGCTCGTTCACCACCGCCAGCTTCTCATCACGTGCCTTCTGAGAGATGACGCAGCGTATTGCTCCGCGATTCATCTTCTTGGGAATGCGTTGTGAGTAGTCCCGTGGATGAGGCCCAAAGACTATACCGCCACCCCGCCACTGGGGCGACCGAATGCTGCCTTGCCGGGCCCTACCGGTGTGCTTCTGTCGCCAGGGCTTTACCCCTCCACCGGATACCATGCCGCGTGTTTTGGTAGACGAGGTACCCTGACGGGCATTCGCCATGTGAGACACCGAAACCTGGTGTACCAATGCCTGGTTCATGGGCACATCGAACAGTCCATCGCTTACCTCGATGGTACCAACGGCTTCTCCCAAGGAGTTCAAAAGAGGTAGCTGCATTGCCTACGCCTTTCCCCGAGATTCTTTAATCACTAACATTCCATTCTTGGCCCCCGGAACGGCCCCTCTCACCAGAATGAGATTACGTTCCGTGTCCACCTGTACTATTGTCAGGTTAATAGCGGTGACCCTGCGATACCCCATGTGTCCTGCCATTGGCGTCCCCTTGAAAACCCTTCCGGGGGATGTGCCTGCACCAATTGAACCGGGAGCCCTCGCGCGGTCTGACTGACCATGTGTCTTTGGCCCACCCGCGAAGTGGTGGCGTTTCATAACTCCGGCGAATCCTTTACCTTTGGATATGCCGATTATGTCCACCAGGTCCCCGGGCTGGAAAATCGCCGCATCTATCCTCTGGCCTATCTGGGCATCCCCCAGATCGTCCACCCTGAACTCCCTCAAATGCCGAAACTGGGTTATCCTCTTTAGGTGGCCTGCCTCAGGCTCGTTGAGTTTCTTGGCCGTTTCATAGCCAAGCTGTATCGCCTGGTAGCCATGCCGTTGCCTGGTCTTTACCTGGGTAACGACGCAGGGTCCAAGCGCAACGACACTGACAGGCTCCACCACGCCATCTTCCAAGAAGACGCGTGTCATACCCTGTTTTCGTCCTAGAATGCCCTTCATAAACCTTCCTAACTAACTAAGTTTTGATAGAAATGTCCACACCCGCAGGTACGCTGAGCCGCGTGAGGGCGTCAATGGTCTTGGAACTGGGGTCCAGAATATCTATGAGGCGCTTGTGAGAGCGCAACTCGAAATGCTCCCGAGAGTCCTTGTCTACATGAGGAGAGCGAATGACGCAGAACCTCCTGATAGACGTTGGCAATGGCACAGGCCCGGCCACACCCGCACCCGTCCGCTCCGCCGTCTCCACTATCTGGGTTGCGGAAATGTCCAGGATTTTGTGGTCGAATGCCCTTAATACTATGCGAATCTTCTGCTGAGGCATAACTTCTATCCTATCCCTTCACCAATTCCAGGGCAACTGCCTGGGGAACTTCCTCATAGTGACCAAACTCCATGGTCTGGCTGGCCCTCCCCTGCGTAAGAGAGCGCAGGGTGGTGATGTATCCAAAGGTCTCTGCCAATGGCACATATGCTTGCACAGTTTGCAAGGCCCCCTGACCATCAATGTTGCGAATGCGTGACCTCCGACCACCCAGGTCGCCCAACACCTCGCCCAGGAACTCTTCCGGGGTGACCACCTCCACCTCCATGATGGGCTCAAGGAGCACGGCTTTGGCCTTCCTTACGCCTTCTTTCACACCTATAGAGCCAGCCATCTTGAACGCCATTTCAGATGAGTCAACGGGATGATAGCTGCCATCCACCAGGGATATCTTTGTGTCTATCACGGGATAGCCAGCCAGAACGCCGGTCTCCAGGGCCTCCCTCACCCCCTTCTCAACCGAAGGGATGTACTCCTTTGGAATGGCCGCTCCACGAATCTTGTTCTCAAACTGGATGCCAGCGTTTCTCTCCAGAGGTTCAAGCTCCAGCCACACGTGGCCAAACTGTCCATGGCCGCCAGTCTGGCGGATAAACCTGCCCTCCGCCCTCGCGGGCTCGGTGATGGTCTCCCGATAAGATACCTTGGGCCGGCCTATGTTGGCCGCCACCTGAAATTCGCTTCTCAGCCTCTCCACAAGCACTTCTAGGTGCAGCTCTCCCATACCTGACATTATGGTCTGCCCGGTCTCATCATCCACTTTGATCCTGAAGGTCGGGTCTTCCTCGGACAGCTTTATCAGGGAGTCGATGAGCTTTTCCTGGTCCATCTTGGTCTTCGGCTCTATTGCTACGGACACCACCGGCTCCGGAAAACGAATCGATTCCAGAATCACCGGCGAGCCCTCGCTGCAAATAGTGTCCCCGGTGAAGGTGTTTTTCAAGCCTACGGCAGCAGCAATGTCTCCAGCAGAGATGACCTCCGTTTCCTCCCGACGGTTGGCATGCATGCTGAGAGTTCTACCCATCCGCTCACGGGTGGCCTTGGTGGAGTTGTACACTGCTGTACCCGCCTTCATCTGACCCGAATATACCCTGAGGTATACCAGACGCCCTACGTGAGGGTCTGTCATGACTTTGAAAGCCAGGGCGGAGAAGGGAGCGGACTCATCAGCCTTCATAAACACCACTTCACCCGTTTTGGGGCGAATCCCGCTGACGGGAGGGACATCCAAGGGGGAAGGAAGGTATTCGCACACGGCATCCAGCATACCCTGAATACCTTTATTTTTGAGAGCGCTGCCACACAGCACGGGGACAATGAGATTCTTGATGGTGGCCCGCCTGATGGCCTGCTTTATCTCCTCTTTGGAGATGGGCTTCTCATCAAGATACTTACTCATCAGAATGTCATCGGTTTCCGCTACTTTTTCCACCAGCCTATCCCTGTAGCCGCGGACATGCTCAAGCATCTCCTCTGGAATAGGGGCTTCGGTGGGAATGAACCCCCCCTCATCTGAGAACATTATTGCCTTCTCTTCCACCAGGTCTATCACTCCCACAAAGGATATCTCTTCTCCCACCGGAATCTGTACTGCAACAGGGTTTGCACTAAGCCTGTCGGAGATCATATCTATCGTACGCTGAAAATTGGCGCCCACCCGGTCCATCTTGTTTATGAAGCAGATTCGGGGTACATGGTACTTATCGGCCTGCCTCCATACCGTCTCCGATTGGGGCTGCACCCCGGACACCGCGTCAAAGACCACCACCCCACCGTCCAGAACCCGGAGACTCCTCTCAACCTCTGCCGTGAAATCCACATGGCCCGGCGTATCTATGATGTTGATGCGGTAGCCTTTCCACTCACACGTGGTAGCTGCCGCGGTAATGGTAATTCCCCGTTCCTTTTCCTGGGCCATCCAGTCCATGACCGCAGTGCCGTCGTGGACTTCACCTATCTTGTAGGTCCGCCCTGTAAAGAACAAAACGCGCTCCGTGACGGTGGTCTTGCCAGCGTCAATGTGAGCAATAAAACCTATATTCCGTATACGATCCACGGGGAATCTCTCCAATCCAACCAAAGGAAATCTAAGTATCGATCTGTGTGAGGAATCCTACCAACGATAATGGACGAAAGCCCTGTTAGCCTCGGCCATTCGATGGATTTCCTCTCTTCGTCTCACTGCTGCTCCCTGCCCTCTGGAGGCTTCCTGAAGCTCAAGGGCCAGTCTCTCCGCCATAGGACGCCCTGTCCTGGCACGGCTAGCCCCGAGAAGCCATCGCATGGCCAGGGATAATTGCCTGGTACTTCTTACCTCAATAGGCACCTGGTATGTCGCTCCACCCACACGCCTGGGTTTCACTTCCAACTGAGGGGTGGCGTTCCTCATCGCCTGGTTGAACGTCTCCATAGGGTCCCTGGAGGTTTCCTTCTCCACCAAATCCAAGGCATCATAAACAATGCGCTGGGCAACAGATTTCTTGCCCCGAGTCATTACCCTATTTATAAAACCGGCCAAGTACACACTGTTGTACTTTGGGTCCGGCGAAATCTCCCTCTTGGTAGACCGTCTGCGTCGAGCCATAGTTCTACCTACCTGCCCTTGCTACTTGCTTGGCTCCATATTTGCTTCGCCCCCGCCTTCTCTCTGCCACCCCTGTGCAGTCCAGCGCCCCTCTGATGATGTGATACCTAACTCCGGGAAGGTCCTTGACCCTCCCTCCCCGTATGAGCACCACTGAGTGCTCCTGAAGAGTGTGCCCTTCACCGGGAATGTAGGCCGTTACTTCCATCCCATTGGCCAGACGCACCCTAGCCACCTTCCGCAAGGCTGAGTTAGGCTTCTTGGGAGTCATCGTACGCACCTGAACACAGACGCCCCGCTTCTGAGGGGAGCCGTCTGTTCGCTTTAAGCGATTCTTCAATGAGTTAAAGCCGTACCGCAGGGCCGGGGCCTTGGCCTTCTTGACCACCCTGACTCTAGGCTTCCTCACCAACTGGTTCACTGTAGGCATACCTGAATGCTCCTTTAGCTCCGGCAAACAAAGGACATAGATCGTTCCCGAGTGCCAAATAGTAAATCTATAGGCAGACGACTAATTTGTCAACACCTGCGTCCAGCTAATTTGTCTGGAGCTATCTAGCAGGATGAAGCATGATGCTTCACGTCTGTAACAGGGACATGAAGTTATTATGATCCTTGATCCAAAGGACGCCTAAACAAATCAAGTATAGTGCATCGCAGGGTTGATTGCCAGGGGGCCTGATTGATTTCCGGTGGAAGGCTATCCGCTCAAGAGTAGCGACATACATATGGGGGTTGCCATGCAGGTGATCACGATTCTGTGTCCCGCACACAACGTCGAAGAGAATATACATCTTCCGGAGACGTATCCAGGTGCCGGGTACACCGGGTCAATGGTGTACGACGGCCAAGTCACATGCGGTGCAACACTCCCGACCAAACACGCCGTGCTACACGTAAGAATTCACCTCCCCACAGTATGGGTGGAAAAAGTGGAGGTAGTCAGAGACACCGAATGATGGATGCCCGTAAAGAACGGGTTCACTTTGGTAAACCACAAGTAGACACTACAATCAACGTTCAGGCCATGCCTGAGCATATGGTCGGGGTGGTCGGACTCGAACCGACGACTTCTACGTCCCAAACGTAGCGCGCTGCCAACTGCGCCACACCCCGCGGACTTCATCATAGGTCAGGAAGGAATGGTGGTCAAGTTTCACTACCCAGACCGGGGGGCTCCATTTTGACACTGCCATCCTGCCATGTTAATCTGAGCCGTTGCAGTGGATGCACTATCTGGTAGCGCTTAACGCAGGAGGATGCTCACTCGATTCTCTGACATCTAACGGGACAAAACATAAGGGTACCTACCATCAAAGAAAGTGTACTTTTGTGCACTTTAAGTTTTTATGAGGCACCTGATGATTGTTACCGCAAAAGGGGAGGAGGAAGGAGATAAATAAATGGGGACAAAGTGGTGGTATCGCCTCGCGGGGGCACTACTCGCTGGGCTAGGTGGATGGGGGGCGGGAACCCTGATCGGAGACGCTAGCAATAATCCCGGCTTTATTCCGTTTGGTCTGGGGGGGCTAATCCTAGGCGTGGCTTTTGGACTAATTCTCACTCCTTATTTGGTTCTTCGCCCGATCACCCGTCTCAGCAGGGCCTTTGCCGACATAACCTTCAGTGCGTTGGTATCAGGCACCGTTGGCCTGGTTATTGGACTCACGGTGGCAGCCCTGCTCTCAATCGCATTTGCCAGGCTACCGGGATGGCCGGGTGTGGCTGTACCAGTTGCCTTAAGCCTTCTACTAGGTCCTCTTGGTCTTGCAATAATGGTCTCCCGGGAGAGAGAGCTGTTTCAGCTATTACCAGAACGCTCCAGGCGCGGCGAGGTTGCTGATAGAAACAACTCAAATGGACGGGTCCTTATGGATACCAGCGCAATCATAGATGGAAGGATCGCCGACATAACCAAAACGGGCTTTGTGCACGGCACCATGGTAATTCCCAGGTTCATCCTGGACGAACTGAGGCACGTTGCGGACTCCAGTGACGCTCTCAAACGCAACCGTGGCAGACGTGGCCTTGAGATGCTGAACAGGCTGCGGAAGGAAGCCGAGGTGCCCATTCAAATCCTGGATGTGGACGCACGGGATGACTCCGAGGTGGATGCGAAGTTGGTGAAACTGGCCCAGAGCCTAAAAGCTCAGATTCTGACAACAGACTTTAATCTGAACCGCGTCGCCGAGATTCAGGGCGTACGGGTACTCAATATCAACGAGCTGGCCAACGCCCTCAAGCCTGTTGTGCTTCCTGGCGAGGAGATGTTGGTACGGATCATTCAGGAGGGAAAGGAGTTCGGCCAGGGCGTAGCCTTTCTGGATGACGGAACCATGGTGGTTGTAGAAGGTGGCAAGAGACATATCAATTCCCATCTTGAAGTCTCGGTTACCCGAGTGCTCCAGACAGCCGCGGGCCGCATCATCTTCGCCCAGCCCCTGGAGATCTAGGCGATGACCCAGAGAACGGCTCCGCCATCAGACAATAGGGCAAACGATGGCGATAACTCTCGTGTGGGAGTAATCATCGTTGCTGCGGGGGCAAGCCAACGCATGATGGGCAGAGATATGAAGCCCCGGGACAAGATATTTGAGCCCCTCCTTGGCAGGCCCGTAATAAGCCACACGATTTCCGTCTTCGAAGAATGCCCGCTAGTTTATGAAATAGTCCTTGTTCTGGGAGAGCACAACCTGGGAAAGGGACGATCCCTGGCAGCCGTCGAAGGATGGAAGAAACTGAAGCACGTCTGCCTTGGCGGACAACGACGCCAGGACTCAGTGAAGGCAGGATTGCAGCACATCTCGCAATGCGAGTGGGTAATGGTGCATGATGGGGCAAGGCCATGCGTTACACAGGAGATCATAAGATTGGGGCTGGAGAAGGTGCTGGAAACAGGGGCCGCCGTCCCGGCGATTGCCGTGAATGACACCATGAAGAAGGTGTCGGCAGATGGCACTGTCCAGGAGACCCTGCAACGAGAGAGCCTGCGAGCGGTGCAGACACCCCAGGTATTCCATTACGATCTGCTACAGGAAGCGTACCGGGGAGACCCGGATGGTGTCACCGACGACGCTTCCCTGGTGGAGAGGCTGGGACACTCCGTGAAGGTGTTCACGGGTTCTGCGGAAAACATCAAGATAACAACCCAGGTTGACCTGTATTTAGCCGAGGCTATTTTTAAAAGCCGAGCCGACTCTTAGGAGCTATCTCATCAATCCCCCGAACTCTTTTGGATGACAAGCTGAGCACTGGAGTCTATTATGTCCGTTCGCACAGGGATAGGATACGATGCTCACAGACTGGAGGCAGGCCGTCCATTTTGGCTCGGCGGCGTCCAGATCGACTTCGAGGCCGGGCTGGCTGGCCATAGCGATGGGGACGCCCTGATCCACGCCCTGGTGGATGCCATACTGGGGGCCGCAGGCCTTGGGGACATAGGAACTTATTTTCCATCTTCAGACCCCAAATACCACGGAGCGTCCAGCCTGGAGTTTCTCCGTTATTGCGCTGAACTCCTGAAACAGCAAGGCTGGCATGTAACAAACCTCGATGCTACAATAGTCGCCGAACGTCCGAGACTGGCTTCCCACTCTGAGGATATGTGCAAAACAATTGCCGAATCCCTGGGGCTGAGCCAGACTCAGGTGAACATCAAAAGCACGACCTCAGACGGTATGGGCTTCACCGGTCGAGGCGAGGGGATATCAGCTTTGGCCATCGCCACCATAGAGGATAAAATATGAGACTGTACGATACCCTCTCAGGAGAAAAACGGGAGTTCGCCCCCATGGCGGACGAGGTCACCATCTACGTGTGTGGCCCCAATCTGTATGGCCCCTGCCACATAGGCCACGCCCTGTCGTATGTATTCTTCGACGTGCTCCGCCGCTACCTGGAGTATCAGGGCCATCGGGTCCACCAGGTCCAGAACTTCACGGACATAGAGGACCGCATTATTGAGGTGGCTCAAAAGGAAGGGCGCAGCATTGGCGAACTGGCGGAGCACTACATCCAGCGGTTCCTGGGAGAAATGGATGCCCTGGGTATACAACGTGCCCACGATTACCCCAGGGCTACGGAGTACATAGACCGCATGATAGAGATTATCCAGTACCTCATCGCGAAGAATAACGCCTATGTTGTAGAGGGCGATGTCTATTTCAGGGTGCGTAATTTCCAGAACTATGGGCATCTCTCCAGACGCCCCATAGAGGACATGAGGGCCGGTTCACGCATCGAGATTGACCCCCGCAAGGAAGACCCGATGGACTTCGCACTGTGGAAGGCGTCCAAAGAGGGGGAGCCGTCCTGGCCCACTCCCTGGGGCCCCGGACGCCCCGGCTGGCACATCGAGTGTACCGCCATGTCCATGAGCCTGCTTGGGAAACAGATAGACATTCACGGCGGCGGACAGGACGTCATCTTCCCACACCATGAGAACGAGATCGCCCAATCAGAGGTCTACACCGGAGCCTCGCCGTTCGTGCGCTTCTGGGTCCACAACGGCCTGCTAAGGCTCCCGGACGACGACAGCGAAAAGATGACGCGCCACACCGGGAACTTCGTCAGCTGTCGAGACGCTCTCGCCACTCACAGCCCCGACACTCTTCGCATGTACTTCTTTTCGTCCCACTACAGAAGCCCACTCATGTATACCGAAGAGGGTGTGGCCTCCGCCTCCCGCGCGCTGGAGCGGTTGCATAACGCATTGCGGAGCAAAACCGAGAGTGAAGACGAAGGCCAGGTGGACGCAGAGACCTACCGTAAGCGCTTCCTCGCCGCCATGGACGATGATTTGAACACTCCTCAGGCTCTGGCCTCCATGTTTGACCTGGCGCATGAGATCAACCGTCACAAGGAGACGGGCGCGGCAGTGGGAGGGGCTCAGCGAGCGCTGCGTGAGATGGCATCTGTCCTCGGCCTTTCTCTGAACGAGCAAGCTGGTTCGGAGCACAAAGACGCCTACCCTTTCATCGACCTCCTGGTGGAGACCCGCACCCAACTGCGGGCCGAACGCAACTTCCAAATGGGCGACTCAATCCGCACTCAGTTGGAAGAGCTGGGCGTGACCCTGGAGGACTCCGCCGATGGCACCAAGTGGAGATTCAAAGGCCTTAGCTGAGAGTGGTGTCTCCGAAGCTTGTTGCGAATGTCATTGCGAGGCCCGACGAAGGAGGGTCGTGGCAATCTGGCTGTGAGGTGTCCCCCCTCCAGATTGCTTCGTCGTCCTTCCCGTATACAGGAAGGACTCCTCGCAATGACAATTCATAGGTGTAACACTACACCAGGGTTCCCACCACCCCTGATGTAACCTATTATGGGGTCTGAAGGAGGAACACACTGTGGTCTCCCCGTCGGCTTTGGAAACTCTGAAAAGCATCGTTGGGCCAGAGGACGTATTGCTGGACGAGTCCTCCATTGAAGCATACTCCCTGGACGCCTTTGGACGATGGGGGAGCAGACAGACAGACCCATCCACGCCGCGGGTGTACGCAGCGGTACGACCTTCCTCCACCATCGAGGTAGCACAGATAGTCAAGCTCGCCTACGAGGAACGCATACCCCTGATACCCTACGGCGGAGGCACGGGGTTAACGGGTGCCGTTACGCCGCTCCAGGGGGGCATAGCCGTAGACCTGAAGAAGATGGGCCGTGTCGTCGAGGTGAACCCCCAGGATATGACGGCTACCGTGGAGGCTGGCACCGTGCTGGCAGACCTCAACACCGCCCTCAACCAGCAGGGGCTCATGCTGGGCCACGACCCCTACAGCGTACCCATAGCGACCGTGGGAGGTACCATATCCACCAATAGCGTGGGGTACAGGGCCGCCAAATACGGTTCTATGGGAGACCAGGTACTGGGTCTGGAAGTGGTCCTGCCCAACGGAGAGGTCATGCAGACCAGGGCGGTGCCCAAGACCTCGGCAGGGCCGTCCCTTCACCCCCTGTTCATCGGGGCTGAGGGTGTCTTCGGCATCATAACCCGGGCTACCCTCAGGGTCTTCCGCCTACCGGAGTCCCGTCTCTTCAAGACAATAGCTTTTCCCAACTTCGAGGATGGATTCCACGCCATGCTTGAGATGTTCTCCATAGGCCTCAAACCCGCCCTGATAGACCTGACAGAAGAGCCAGATACGTCCAAAAGCAGCGCTTCGGACGACTCATCCATCCCGTATAAAACCCCGTATAAAACATGGATGTATCTGGTATTCGAGGGATACGCAGAGGAGGTCAAAGCCCAGGTTGCAAGGACTTTGAAGGTCTGCGTTGCTTCCAGTGGAGAGGACATCGGACCGGTCCCGACCCAGGAGTACTGGGACACCCGCCACGACTCGGCTTACCGCTACAAGGAGAACTACATAGACAAGCCCGTGAGAGATTGGCCCCTGCGAGACTGGCCCAGGACCACTGCCTACCCACACGTCGCCATCCCCGCCTCACGAGTGTTGGAGTATCGCCTCTGCTGCCAGGAGATCGCTGCCATGAGTCACCTGGAGGTGCGGGAATACGCCCTGTGGACTCAACCGGAGTTGTTTTCCGTGATCCTGGTGGACATCGGCCTCGAGGGCGATGGAACAGGTGGACGACTGGACAAGGCGGTCAACGAGATCGTCACACTGGCCCAGGATATGGGAGGCTCCATGGAGTACGTGCACGGCGTGGGAGTGAAGCTGGCACATCTGATGCCGCGAGAGTTGGGAGCCGGTATGGACGTGATGCGCAACATCAAAGCGGCCCTTGACCCACGCAACATAATGAACCCGGGCAAGCTGAGGTTGTAGATAATCTTAAGCCAACTCCACCACCACTTCATCTCCCACCTTCGCGTTCAGCTCCAGAGCGGCGCTGCCGTCTTTTACAGCAATCTCCAGATTACCGTGGCTTCCGACTATGGCGAGAAGGCCGGCGCTTTCAGCGTAAGCCCCGCTCACCCCCTGTATCCTACGACTCTTTATAAGCACCTCTACCATGCTTTGAGCCAACGCCTTCCCGTCTATGGTCGTCACCAGGTTCCCAAATCCGTCAATGTGGACGACGTGGCCTGTGAGGGTATCACCCTTCCGTTGTGTATGAGGAATGCACAGGCACACGAGAGAACGCAAAGGCTCTCCCACCTCTTCCGGCGTAGTACCCAGTGAAAGGTGTGCCGCCACAGGCGCAAAAATATCCCGGCCATGAAAGGTGTCGCTGAGGGGAGTTTTCCACAGACTTTCGTTGGATAGGTTGTAGGCGGCACAGTCCGGGGGTATCGGTACATCCATCGGCTCCAGGAACCGTCGGCCCTGTGCAGCAGCCCGGTATTCAGGGCTATCCCTAAAAGTGTAGGTGAGGAGTCCGTTATCGGGAGCCAGAAAGAAGCCATCCGGCGTGACCAGCAAAGCGGCACGACGCGACGTGCCGACACCAGGGTCAACCACGGCCACGTGGATAGCGCTCTTTGAAAAAGAGTGGTAGGCATGCCCCAGCACAAAGGCCCCTTGGATCACACTCTGCGGGTCGATGCCGTGGGAAATGTCTACAAGGTTAGCGCCGGGGTTGATCTGTAGAACAACCCCCTTCATCTCCGCTACGTACGAATCCCTGGTCCCGAAGTCAGTTGTGAGTGTTACCAGAGAGAGGGTCACGATATACCAGGCAAGGTATCAGAACAACCAGGAAGGCTGTATGGCACTTACAATTGCCAGTAGGGTAAAGACCACCGCCAGCACTATGATGCCCTGGAACAGGGTCTTCTCCACGCCCCGTCTGGTACGGAATGAGGCTTGGCCCGAGCCGAAGAAGCCCGATCCCTGCCCCCTAATCTGGATCAGAATAACGGCCACCAAGAGAACGGAAACCAGAATCTGGGCTGCCTGAAAAAAGGAGTCCATTATCCGTTTAACTCGGTGCCAAGATTTTCCAGGAGAATCTTACTTATCATGGCTGGATTGGCCCTGCCCCGGGTCTCTTTCATGACCTGCCCCACCAGGAATTTGACGGCGGTCTCCTTGCCACCAAGGAAATCCTGAACCGCTTGTGGGTTCCGTTGGAGAACTTCTGCCACGGCCTCATCCAAAAGACCGGCATCGCTTATCTGGGTCAGACCCTGCTCCTCGGCTATTATCATAGCTCCCTTTCCAGACTTGAACATCTCTTCAAATACTGCTTTGGCCGCGGGGCCATTGATTGTCCCCGCTTCGATCAGGTCAGTGAACTCTCTCAGACCCTGGGGCGTGATCCTGGCGTTCCCAAGCTCCACGCCGGAGGCATTCAGAAGGCCCGTCATATCGCCCAGCATCCAGTTGGCAATTGCCTTGGCTTTAGTGGTCACCTCAACTGGTTTGGTATCCTTGGCTCTGAGACCATTTTCAAAAAAGTCCGCTGTGCTCTTGGAAGTGATAAGGAGACTGGCATCATACAGAGAAAGGCCGTACTCGGCAACAAACCTGTCTCGCCTTGCTCCGGGTAGCTCCGGCAGACCGGCCTTGACCTCCTTAACCCACTCTCTGCTTATGGAGAGTGGAGGCAGGTCCGGCTCCGAAAAATATCGATAGTCGTGAGCGGACTCCTTGGTCCGTTGGGAAACCGTAACCCCGCGTTCCTCCACCCAACCCCTGGTCTCCTGCACCACCCTGCCGCCTTCCTCGACCACCTTGATTTGCCTTTCCACCTCGTACTCCAGGGCGCGATAGACCGCCCGAAAGCTGTTCATATTCTTTATCTCGGTCCTGGTAAATAGCTCGGTGCTGTTCACAGGCCGAATGCTTATGTTGGCATCACACCGAAAGCTGCCGTCCTCCATATTTCCCGTGGAGACTCCGAGATATTGAAGGATGGCCCTCAAATTCTCCAAGTATTGACGGGCTTCCTCTGGGGAACGCATATCGGGTTCGCTCACCGTTTCCATAAGGGGAATCCCCGCGCGGTTTACATCCACCAAGCTGTAACTCTCTCCCTGAGCATCGTGAATATGCTGGAGTTTGGCGACGTCCTCCTCTAGGTGCACCCTGGTAATTCCCACCTTTTTCTGCTCTCCGTCCACGTCTATGGTGAGCCACCCCCCCACGGCGATTGGCACATCGTACTGGGATATCTGGTATCCCTTCACCAGGTCCGGGTAAGGGTAGTTCTTGCGATGAAACTGGGTGTCCTGGGATATGGTGGAGTTCAGCGCAAGGCCGGTCATTATGACGTACTCCACGGCCCGTCGATTTATCACGGGAAGGACGCCAGGCATAGCAAGGCAGACCGGGCACACCACCGAGTTGGGAGAGCCCTGAATGTAGTCGGCTGGGCAAGAGCAGAACATCTTGCTCTTGGTAAGGAGCTGAGCATGGACTTCCAGTCCAATAACAGTCTCGTATTTTTTTGTCTCAGGCATAGCTTAAGAACGTCCTCTAAATCTAACCCAGCGGCTAGTATAGCAAAGCTAAAATAGGGTAGCAAGGAAAGACCATGTTCTACGTACAAGAAGCGTTTCTTGCATGCGGACTGCTAAAAGTCGTCCCAGGCCCCTCTCCCCAACAGAGGCACAAAGCGACATGAACCCAGATTGCTTATGGAATACCCATCGTCGATTCTGGTCACTTTAACCAACCCCTGCTCCTGCTGAGACCCGACTGGAATCACCAGCCTTCCTCCCTGAGCCATCTGTCCCAGCAACACGCGGGGCAATGTAGGAGCGGCTGCCGTGACCATAATGGCATCGAATGGAGCTTCCTCAGGACACCCCAACTCGCTCCCGTCCAGGCGCACTTCCACGTTATCGTATCCCAGCGAGGTGAGCAATCTCCCAGCCTCCTCCACCAGGGAAGCAATTCTCTCAGTGGACAAGACCTTCCGTGCCAGTAGAGAGAGTATAGCCGCCTGGTACCCACTGCCTGTACCCAGTTCCAGTACCGTGTCCTCATCCCCGATCTCCAGGGCATCGGTCATCAACGCCACGATGTACGGCTGAGATATGGTCTGCCCCTCTCCTATGGGCAGCGGAATGTCCTCGTAGCTCAGGTGGCGGCTTGCCTCAGGCACAAATAGCTCCCGCGGCACTCTTTCCATGGCATCAAGCACCCTCTCCGCGGCGATCTCTTTGCGAAGACCATCGAATAGTCTCTTCCTGGCCTTGTCCATCTCGGTAGACATGATAGTCAGTTCCACGGCGACTGTAGCACCTGCCGTCCCATCAAGCAACAACCTTTACGAATAACTTGACATTGTTGCTTAAGTGGACTAAGATTCACGACAAATGAACGCCTTTCAGACATACGGAGGATTTACCATAAATTGCTGCTGTTGTAGACCCTAAAATAAGGGGCTTACCTGGTAACCATTAAATCTATAAATCGCCCCTTCAGCGTGTACTACACTGAGGGGGCGATTTGTTTTATCAAGAAATCCCACATTGTAAGCACCGAAATCTCCCAAAATCTTAAGGAGGCATAATGAGCCAGGCAAAGATAAATGAGAAGGGTATCCTACCTGTTCTCCAAGAAGAGCTTGATAATTTTGAGAGGGTGGTGGGGGAGTTTATTCAGGGTGACTGGGACCCAATAGCATTCCAGGCATTCCGTCTCAGGATGGGAGTCTACGGACAACGCCAGCCCGACGTCCACATGCTCAGGGTAAAGCTGCCCGTTGGAGAGGTCTTTTCGGAACAACTGGAGCGCCTGGGAGTCATAGCACGGGACTTTGCCCCTATGAAAAAGGGCCATGTGACCACCCGGGAGAACATGCAGTTCCACTTCGTGCCCCTGGAACAGACCCCCCAGGCATTGAGTGTCCTTGGGCAGGCAGGACTGTCCACACGGGAGGCCTGCGGCAATACGGTACGCAACGTCACTGGATGCCCTCTGGCTGGTGTCTGCGCCGACGAACCCTTTGACACAACGCCCTATGCCGGTGCCTACGCCCGGTACTTCTTGCGTCACCCTGTAAGCCAGGGTATGCCCCGCAAGATCAAGACATCGTTCTCCGGCTGCGAAAAGGACTGCGCACTCACCAGCATCCACGATGTAGGTTTCATACCAAAGACCCGCGAAGTGGGCGGTCAAATCGAGAAGGGATTCAAGATGGTTGTCGGTGGCGGCCTTGCCATCATGCCCCGTATCGCACCCACCCTGTACGAGTTCGTGCCCGTGGATAACTACCTGCGCATCAGCGAAGCGGTCCTGCGGGTATTCGATGCCTCGGAGCAGGAGCGGAAGAACAGGATGAAGGCCCGTATCAAGTTCATGGTGGACCGCATCGGCATTGACGAGTTCCGCAAGCTGGTGGAGGAAGAGCTGAAGAGGCCCTGGGCACAGAAAACCATTGACCCAACACCCCTGCTGTACCTGGACGACGAGGAGGCCGACGCGCCCCAGCCCCCAGCCGCTGGAACCCAGATATCGCCCAACGGGGACAGAGGCGAGTTCGAGCTGTGGCGTAACACCAACGTCCAGACCCAGAAACAGGCCGGCTTCCACGTGGTGCTGGTAAAGCTGCCCCAGGGCGACATTCAAGATCACCAATTTCCTCTTTTGGCCGACATCGCCACGAAATACGCCAGCGGCCGGGCCCGCTTCACACAGCAGCAGAACATGGCCTTCCGCTGGGTGCGGGAAGAGGCCCTGTACCCCCTGTGGAAGGACCTGAAGGAAACAGGCCTGGCCGAACCAGAGGTGAATACCATAACCGACGTCACATCTTGCCCGGGCACCGATAGCTGCAAGCTTGGCATCACCTCCGCCATGGGTCTTGGAAAGGCCATACGCGAGGAACTCGCCAATATGGACATCTCCGACCCCCTGGTCAAGAGTCTGCACATCAAGATGAGCGGATGCCCCAACTCCTGCGGACAGCACCACCTGGCTAACATAGGGTTCCACGGCGCTTCCATGAAGGGCGATAAAGGCAACCACGTCCCTGCCTACGAGATGTTCATCGGGGGCAGCTACCAGGACCTGAATGGCCAGACGGAGGCACGTATCGGCCTGAGGCCAAAGGGAAAGGTCCCCGCAAAGAGGGTGCCGGAGATCATACGCAACGTCCTTGGCTACTACCAGAAGCACCGGGCGGAGGCAGAACCCTTCAACACATTCGTTGATAGGGTTGGGGTTGGACCCATTGAGGCCATTATTGGGGAGTACCAGGATTTGGGAACCCTCAACAGAGAGAACATCGATACGTACATGGACTGGGACAAAACGGTGTTGTACAAGGTGGAACGGGGCGAAGGGGAGTGCGCCATCTAGCGTGGCAAGACCCTTCATCACTTCCCACGATGTCCTCAGTAGCGTAACTTGAAACTGGAGCGCCCCGTATAAAGGGGCGCTCCAGTTTCTTTGGTAATGTGGATGGGATATTCAGGGTTTCAGCTACCGCCGACCAACTCTTCTAAATTCAGGTCACAAGCCGCCAGTGCCAGTATCTCTCCGAAGGTGGGCAAACGTTCCCCCGCTATGATCTCAGCCAGGGCTTCCTCTCCCAACGCCTCCACAATGCATGCAAGGTCCTCTGCGCTGATGTCGACGCCTATACCGCCATCGGCTCCGCTGCCATCAACCCCCTCAGGCCCAAGCATCTCAAGGCCACATTCCAGCATGGCAGCTATGGATTCTAAGGGTAGATCACCTCCCTGACTAAGAAACTGCGCCAGGGCCTCGGCGTCCAATGCCGCCTCCAGACAGGCTAACTGCTCCGGCGCAAGCTGAGGGAACTCTCCCTCCGGCCCAAGCATCCCGATGCCACATTCCAGCATAGCGACAACGACTTCCGCGGATGGCATCCCCGGGTTGTCACCAAATATAGCTGCCAGGCTTTCCACTTCCACCCGTTCAGCCAAACACCTCAGCCCGGCTATGGGAAACTCTTCTATCCCGGCAGATGCCGCTGCCATTGCAATCTCCTCGTCGGTTAGACAAAAGGATGCGTCTATAATTGTCTGAAGTGCCAGCACCAGGGCTTCATTATCGTCGCTGGTAAATAGCCTCTTCAGGTCTACCCCGCTCAAGACATCCCACACACAGGCCGAGGTGTCATCTCTGAGATCACCCGCCTGGTTGACAAACAACCCCAATATTACACGTGCGAATGTCTCCTTACTTATGCACTGCTCCATAACCAGACCGTCATCCCTAGCGAATCCCGCACCGCCGAGGATCTCGTCGAGTCTGGCCTGACCCAGAGACTGTGTCAGGCACTGTTGCTCCTCCTCCGGTATCGACTGGAAGAATCCTAGTGGATCGTCATCAGGGTCGACCAGTATGGGCAACAGCAGAGGAATGGGAGTGGCAGTAGGCGTTGGGATAACAGTGGGTGTGGCGACTGTTTCGCAGGCTACGAGGGCCAGTAGAAACACTGGCAGGGCCAGCAGAGTCCACCACCGGAGGCGTCTGGTCAATGAGAACATAAGGAACCCCCAAAACGACAACCTAAAAAAATACCTGTTCATTATACACAAGGTGGAGAACCCATAGCACACCGGCCAAAAGAAGCTATGCTATATAGAGTGATATCAGGAAGAATACAAAGCTGAGAGGTAATGAGCAAGTTCCTTTGCGTTGCCCTACTCCAGCGCTTGCAAAGGAACCACAACCAAGATGCAGTTGGAGAGCAGACCAGACTTGGAGTAGATACCCTACGGGAAACCTAGTGCCGCAACCAGCGCTGAAACCTCTCCCACAAGCCATCGACTTTCCAATTTGGCGATGGTTGCTCAATCAGCCTTCCACGCCACCGTTTCTCAGTATTAAGATTGGACCGCGCAAAGAAAAGCGCATATACCAGTATGAACAGAATAAGGCCCAACCAGACAAAGGGACCCAAAAGTCCGGGGAACATGGCGCTGACAAGAATCGCCGACAACAGCAAGACGATACCGATTGTCATTATACGTCCGGACCTCAGATAAATACGATTCCCAATGCCTCTACCAATGCGGGCAAACGAGGCCAGAAGGGAACTCTTTCTGGCTTCCGCGGACTCTTTAGTAGGAGTGTTTTCTCCTACTTCCTGGAGGATTTCTTCTATCTCGCGTTGGTACCGCTCAGACATCGCATCCCCTCCCTCCCGTGGTACAGTTATTATACACGAGGAAAAGGCCTTGCACCATTATTCGCCTCTATAATTGCACCGGCACTGAATCCGTAATGATATGAAGGAATTCTTACTGGTAGACCTTCTGTAAGGGCTAAATGGCACCCATGTATAGGAGCCTACTCAGCATAAAGTCGTCTCTGACCAGAGCGGTCAGCCTGTTTCGCAACCGCGATGGCAGAGCGATTGCCCACAAGAGACGGCAGTCCTTCGATGAGGTGCAACGCCTCAGCGACCAGGGCCAGGAGATACCAGACCCGTCCAGCATAGGACGGACGTTGGTGTCCGCGATAGCCCGGTGTATAGAAACAGAACGAGTCGTCCTGTTTCTGCCCCAGCCCGACCAGGATAAGCTGGTGATTGCCGCCTCAGAAGGTGTCGACGACCTTTACCCAATGCAGCTACAGTCAAGAAGCCCGTTCCTCATCTGGCTTGAGGAGCAACACCGCGTGGTGGCAGCCGAGGAGATATATCCCTTGCCACAGTGGCAGGGAATCCCTCTCGCTGAACAGGAGGCACTCTCAGCCCTGCACTGCAAGCTGTTCGTTTCTATCCGGACCGAGGGGCTTCTGGTAATGGGACGTAGAAAGGGCGGAAATACCTACAACTGTGAGGAGATGGAGACCATAGGACTACTGGCTCACCAGGCATCTGCCGTCATGGAGATAGCCCATCTCCGTCATCAACTAGAGCAACAGCGGCATGAGCTTGACCAGGCTCGCCGCCATCTGACAAAGTCTACCAGGATGGCAGCAATCGAAGAGGCAGTCTCCGCTTCTGCCCGGGAAATCGAGAGTTCCCTGCAAACCCTGTCGGCATTAATGCATGAGATGGACGGCCAAGCCGCCTCGCAGCAATCAATGGACACGTTGAAGGCAGAGATCGTTCATGCCAATGATGCGCTGCTTCCACTCCTGGACTTGCTTAAAGAAAGGCAGTCCAACGAGAGCATCCATAACCTCAATTCCATTATTTCGTCCGTGGTATCTGCTAATGGGCTGGATACGAGCGGCAGCAAGATCAAGCTCACTCTTCTGCTGGACCCCGGTGAACCCCATATATGGTGCAACGGGGAGCAGATAAGACAGGTATTCGTCAACCTGGTAGCCAATGCCCTTGATGCCATGTCAAAGGAAGGTTTCTTGGACATCTCAACCAGAGCAGAAGAGGATAGAGTGGAAATCAAACTTACCGATACAGGCGTCGGAATCCCGAGAGAACAACTCGAAAGGGTCTTCGACCCATTTTTCACCACCAAGCCAGATGGAAAAGGGTCCGGCGTAGGGCTTGCCTCAAGTCGAAGGACCGTGGAGCAACACGAAGGGACCATAACTCTGGACAGCCAGGTGGGGAAAGGGACAACAGTTACAATCGTGCTCCCGGTGCGGCCTGCACAGGAGAGCATCCTCAACAGCTAGACTTAAAGGTCGTTGATTAGTTGGGGGTCTTGGATGACCTGTACGGAAGGGCCTGCAATGGTATGTGAAAATCTTAGCAGACACCCTCATTCTCCTTGACACCAAGATAGGCTACAACTATAATCTCTCTCTGTTGAGGGCTGATATCCGGCCCGGGGAGATGATATGCGGTTTAATGTGGCCCAACTGTTAAAGGAAGGCATTGGAGCACGTAGAAACTATTCCCTAGATGAGACCTTTGAGCCTTTGCCTGAGATTGGCACCACAAGGGTCAGGGGAGAGCTAACTCTTACGGGCATAGACAAGGGTATCTGGGTAAGCGGTCCCGTAGAAACCAATGCCTCCATCACTTGCGCTCGCTGTCTGACTCTCGCTGAAAACCCGGTGCGCTTCCGCCTGAACGAGGAGTATCTGGCGACGGTGGAAATCGACGGTGATGGCTCAGTTAGCACGCAGGGAAGCCCTGATGTCCTGGATGTCAGGGCTGGCACCTTTACCCTGGATTCCCAACACACCCTGGACCTGACCGAGGCCGTAAGGCAATACGTCATCGTAAATCTCCCCATGAAGCCGCTATGCCATCAGAACTGCGCCGGCCTATGTTCCACCTGCGGAGCCGACCTAAACAACCATCCATGTGACTGTTCCACATACACAGATTCCAAGTGGAGTCCACTACTAGACCTTCTCACAGCTAATGGGAAAGGATAACAGGAGATAATCCTATGGGAGCACTACCAAAGAAAAAACGTACCAGAGCACGGATAGGCTCACGCCAGGCTTCCTATCAGCTCCATGTGCCTCAGCTAAGCACCTGCCCCCAGTGTCATAGCCCCAGGAGGCCACACCGGGTATGCACGGTGTGCGGATACTACAATGGCCGTGAGGTGATAGCCAAGGAAGAGTCCACGGGACAGGCAAGTCGCGGCTAGTCCCCTTTCGCGCACATATCGTGAAATAGCTATCGTCGTTAACGAATCAGGAGTCTATGGTGAGCGCTAGTTCCAACGCCATAAATCCAGCTTCCCCAGCTTCCCGGATAGCCTTTTTGTTTCCAGGGCAGGGTTCCCAAGCTGTGGGAATGGGCTTGGAGCTTTATCAAAGCTCTCCGGCGGCAAAGGCCGTCTTTGATGAAGTGGATGAGGCTTTGGGGACGCCTCTTTCCAAAATATTTTTCGAGGGGCCGGAGGATGAGCTGAGGAAGACAATAAACGCTCAGCCCGGCATTATGACGGTTAGTCTGGCCTGCCTCAAAGCCCTGGAAGAGGCCCTTGGGCAGGATCGAATGCCCAAAGCAGCCTTGGTGGCAGGGCATAGCCTCGGAGAGTACACCGCCCTTGTGGCTGCCGGAGTCCTGAGCATCGCGGACGCGGCACGTCTGGTGAGAGAGCGAGGTCGGTTGATGCAGTATGCCGCCGACCTGAGAGAGGGCGGCATGGCCGCCATAATGGGCATGGAGAACGCTGCACTGGAGGAAATCTGTCGGGAAACCAACACCGAAATATCCAACATCAACACCCAGGACCAAACAGTTATAAGCGGGGACAAAGCCGACGTGGATAGGGCCATGGAACTGGCCAATGCCAGGGGTGCCAGAAGGACAGTTTCCCTTGTGGTGGCCGGGGCCTTTCATTCCAGGCTCATGGAGCCCGCCCAAGAAGGACTCGCCAAGATTGTGGATAGCCTCACCTTCAAGGAACCATCCATCCCAATCGTCGCAAACTGCACAGGTCTACCCTTGACCACAGTCGAGGATATAAAACACGAGCTTACCTCCGGTCTCTGCACCTGCGTCAAGTGGAAAGACTCGGTGGAATACATGACGAAGTCAGGGATAACCACTTTCTACGAGATTGGTCCAGGTAAGGTGCTCAGTGGCATGGTCAAGCGCATCAGTGCAGATGCAGAGATAACCAATGTTAGTGACCCGGAGAGTATTCAGCTTCTGGCTACTTAGTGCCACTTAGAAAACGGCTCAAACAGCGTATAGGTCTTTAGAGTGAACCTCTGAAGTGGTCTTCAGTAAGAGAGTCCTTTAACAAGAGAATAATGTCATCGCGGGGGTTTAAGTAGATGGTGGAGGACAAATTTGTTACGGCAAGGCGCAAGGCAAGAACCGTGGCTTTGCGAGTCCTGTATGAAGTGGACAGCGTGGATCACCCATCTGACGTGGTCAGCAGCCGCTATTTAGATGGGAAGCGGCTTCCCAAAGATGCTGCCGCCTTTGCACGTAACCTGGTGGACGGGGTGTTGGACAACATGGCCTTCATAGACGGTACAATCGCCACGTTCGCTCCATCCTGGCCAATATCTCAGCTATCGATAGTAGACCGCAGCCTGCTGAGACTGGCCATCTACGAGCTAACTGTGGATAAGGCATCCCCGCCCAAGGTGGTCATTAACGAGACGGTGGAGTTGGCTAAACTTTTCGGCAGCGATAATTCATTCAAGTTCATCAATGGGGTATTGGGATCCGTGGTAGAAGCAGAAAAGCTTTCGACCAGGTAGTTCAATTGGGAAACATATCAAAACTCACAGGAGGTTCCGGTTGGCAACAGTTCTAGAACGAGTACAGAAGATTGTAGCAGAGAGGCTGGGCGTGGAAGAGTCAGCCGTGACACCAGAGGCGTCCTTTACCAAAGACCTGGAGGCCGATTCACTGGATTTGGTAGACTTAATCCTGGCCTTTCAGGACGAATTCAGCACCGACGATAACCCGATAGAGATTTCCGACGAGGACGCTGAGACGCTATTACGGGTACAAGACGCCATCACTTATCTCACCGGCAAGGGCGTCGCCAACAGCTAACACACGCTGAGGCATTTTGACATTTGGCTGGTATGCCCTGAGACCAACGAGGTGCTCTGCGTATGCTTTCCTGTAGGCGCAGGAGGCAATATCACTCCGAGCGATGCGGAATTCACCCTGAGCATACTCTAAGAACCACGATTGACATGGTCGCTTACCGCTTGTGCTGAGCCTATCGGAGGAAATGAGCGGGGCTTTCCCGCCGCTCATCAGACCGTTGCAACAGCGGCTAATTGTGGGTGCTGAGCCTGTCCTGAGCCTGTCGAAGGGTCATGGTGAGCCTGTCGGACTACGCGCAGTGGTTCAGTCAGCCTCCAGCAGCTCCTTCGCCTTCCCCACCACATCTTCAAGGCCGACAAGCTGCGCCTCGCTCTCCCTGCGCAGTTTGACCTCAGCGCTGCCCTGATTCAGGTTCCGCGGGCTTACCACTATTCGGACCGGGAAGCCCAAAAGATCGGCGTCGTTGAATTTCACACCGGCCGTCTCCGAACGATCGTCATACAACACCTCCAGACCTGCCTGTTCCAGACGCTGGTACAAGTCTTCGGCGGCCTCGGCCACCTGGGGGTTCTCCACGTTCAGGGCCACCAGTTGCACCTGGTACGGAGCTATGGCCTTTGGGAAAACAATGCCTTTTTGATCGTGGTTCTGCTCTATGGCGGCGGAAAGCAACCGCCCGACACCTATCCCATAGCTTCCCATGACTATCGGCTGCTGTGCTCCATCGTTATCTAGGTAGCTAGCACCAAGACTTTCACTGAAGAAGGTGCCCAGCTTGAACACATGGCCAACCTCTATGCCGCGCTTGGCCTCCAGCGGCGTGCCGCACCGGCGGCAGTCGTGGCCCTCCTGGGCAAGGGCGATGTCCGCGATCACGTCCGGTTCAAAGTCTCTTGGGTAATTGGCACCGAGCAGGTGATAGTCCGGCCGATTTGCGCCCACGACGAAATTGGCCCCCAGCTTTATGGAGTCGTCGGCGACGCTTCTAATACCTTTCAGGCCTACCGCAGAGGCCGAACCGGCCACTAGCCCGGCTCCCTCCACCTCCCCATCCGTCGCCAGCCGAAGCTCCTTGCAATGGAGGAGGTTCTTGAGCTTGATCTCGTTCACATCCAGGTCGCCCCGTATGGTGATGAAGACAACCTGCCCATCACAGGCATAAAAGACGGCCTTCAGCGTATTGCTCTTGGAAACCCCGAGGAACGCCGCCACGTCATCAATGGTCTTGACCCCGGGGGTATGAACCTCGCTCATGGGGAGCAGAGCTTCCTCGGCCTGGACGGATTTCACGCTCTCGGCGCGCTCGGCGTTGGCGGCGTAGCCACAGCCGGGACAGAGCAGCAGCACGTCCTCTCCGCTCTCCGCAGGTAGGATGAACTCATGAGAGTCTTTGCCACCGATGGCCCCACTATCGGCCTCCGCCTGCACCGCGGGCAAACCGCAGCGGCTGTAGATGTTCTTGTACACCTGCACCATCGCATCGTAGCTTCGCGCCAACCCTTCCGCGTCGACATCGAAGCTGTACGCATCCTTCATATCGAACTCACGCACCCTGAGCAGCCCTCCCCTGGGCCGGGCCTCGTCGCGGAACTTGGTCTGAATCTGATAGAGGATACGGGGCAGGTCGCGATAGCTGTGTACGTTGGCCTTCACCATGAGTGTAAACACCTCTTCATGGGTGGGGGCCATCACTAGAGGTCTCTCACGACGGTCTTGCAGCGTGAACAACGTCTGGCCCATAGCCTCGGCTCTGCCAGTCTCATCCCACAGCTCCCTGGGATGCAGCGCAGGCATCCTCACCTCCTGCCCTCCCACGGCGTCCATCTCCTGGCGGATTATGTTTTCTATCTTCCTCAAAGACCGCCACGCCAGAGGGAGATAGCTGTAGATGCCGGAGGCCACCTGTCTTATCATCCCCGACTTCAACAACAAGCGATGGCTGGCCGTCTCCGCTTCCGCAGGCTCTTCCCGCAGGGTCTTGCCGAAAATACTGGTCATGCGCATGGGAGTAATTCTCTCCTACCGGGATATTTCCAAAGTAAAGGTTACCAGTAAGAATGCTTCAAAATGAATACCAAGGAAGCTCGTGCATTGTACCCCAAAACTCAGGAGGCCGTGAGGGTAGTAACGCAGGTAAAGAAGAAGTCGTGCGCCGGAGAAAACCTTGGAGTTGAAATACCAGTGAAAAAAACCTAGCGGCGGAACATACCCTTCATGTTATCGACGAAGGATTTTGACTTGAAGCGTTTCAACATACCCGCCCACTCCACCTCGGCATTGGAGGAGCGTTTTATGTCTTTGACACGCTGCTTCATTATCTCCAGCACGCGCTTCTCCTCGTCGCTGTCCAGCCAGAACCCGTGCTCATTCGGGCAAAAGTCCAACTCCAACTCGTATGCCCGATAGTGGAACATCTGCATCCCACTCTGACAGGTGGGACAGTGAAGGTCTCCCACATAAGAACGGAACATGACCATGCCATTCGCGTCGTCATCGTCCATTTCCTTATCCTCAAGCTGGTCAAGCTCATGGTATTCCAACCACATCCCCTTGCAGCTTGAGCACCGGTCCACTTCGATCCCTTTGTACTTCTCAACCGACAGCGCCCCATGACATCTGGGACAGTTCATCTCATTACTTTTTACCATTGTTTTCCTTCGTTCCAAAAACTAAGTGGCCAAAAACTAAGTGGCCTGAAACTAGTTGGTCTGGCCAGTAGGTGGCAGGTTAATGCCCGTATCACCGATTGTCAATGAACCATTTATTACGAATTATTCTTGGATTCCAGCTTATCCTCTGAGGTAGGATGGGAAAAATGGACACCAAAATCGGAGTAGGATAATACGACGGAGGTGTCAGCATGAAAGGGGTTCCACGAGGAAGGTATACCAGAGAGTTCCGGGAGGAAGCGGTGAGGCTGATAGCAGAAGAGAAGCTATCATTGCCAGAGGCAGGCCGCAGGCTGTTGTTGCCGCCATCGACATTAGGGTACTGGGTGAAGGCACATAGGTCTGGCAAACTGGGAGATGTCGGTAAGACTTACAGGCCCTTGACCGAAATTGAGATGGACCTTGCTCGGACGAAGAAGGAATTGGCGGAGGTGAGGATGGAGCGAGACATACTAAAAAAGCAGCCGCGTACTTTGCCGGGGAGTCGCTGCCCGGTACGCGATGATGAAGGAATTGCGGCTCGATTACCCCAAATGTCTTCTGAGCCGGATATTGAAGGTATCGGATAGTGGTTACTATGCCTGGGTGGACCGTCCGCCGTCCAGGCGAGCACAGGAGGAAGTGAGGCTGGAGCTTGAGATCATGGTGGCCCACAATCGGACAAGGCAGACCTATGGCCCGGAACGGCTACAGCGAGACCTGTCTGAGCACGGCGTCCGGGTGGGAATCTGGCGCATCAAGCGTATCCGGAAGAAGCTGGGCATACGGTGCAAGCAGAAGAGGAGATTCAAGGCCACCACTAACTCCGCGCTCTCTCGCTTCTCTTTTGGTCTCGGTTCTCCGTATACTGGTGTGGTGTCCGTGAGGTTAGCAGCTATGTCATTCTGAGCGTTAGCGAAGAATCTGGGGTGGGGGGAAATACCTCCCCGCCAGATGCTTCACGGAGTTTACCCTGAGCAGAGCCGAAGGGTTCAGCATGACAATGCAAACCTCGCATTATGCAGCGAATCTTTGACTCAGACATTAGGATGTAAGGACCAGCAATTTGACATTTACAAGTGATGAAATATGCGTAGCCCTTGACCTGGAGACAACGGGTCTCGATAACAGGACCGACGAGATTATCGAGGTGGGTGCGGTCAAGTTTCAGGGCAACCGCACCATAGACACCTTTCAGGCCCTGGTTAACCCTTACAAAGTCCTGTCCCAGTTTATCAAGGAGCTGACCGGTATTACCCAGGCGGAGGTTGATGCAGGCTCCCCCTTTGCCACTGTGGCACCCCAATTGGAGTCGTTCATCGGCAATCACCCCATAGTCGGGCAGAACATAGACTTTGACCTGGGGTTCCTGGCAAAGAATGGCCTGAACATGACCAACCTCGTCTACGATACGCGGGAGATGGCAGCCGTGCTCCTGCCGCGTCTGCGTGAATACTCCCTTCTGCCGCTGGCAGCATCGCTTGGCATAGAACATCCCCGCCTTCACAGGGCGCTGGAGGACGCCGCGGTCACTGGGCAGGTCTTTCACGCTCTGACGAATGTGGCGATGGAACTGGACGAGGGGCTGCTGTCCGAGTTGAGCCGTCTATATGCCCGGGCGAAGGGACATCTGTCCACTCTGTTCCTTCGTTTGCAGGCAACCAAGAGCGGGGAGACGGAACTCAGGCCGGTGTCCACAGGCCTTCTTGGGCTGGACATGGAGGCTCTGGGAAAGCGCATGGAGTCCCCTTCCGCCCCTCGATTACAGACGGAACACCACCCTTTGAACCAGGAAGCGGTGGTCGATTTCTTCCGTGACGGCGGGCCACTGGCCCAAGTCTTAGAGGGCTACCACTATCGGCCACAGCAGACGGAGATGGCCAAGGCCGTCGCCAAGGCGATGGACAGTAAAAGCACGCTGGTGGTAGAGGGAGGAACGGGGGTCGGTAAGTCGATGGCCTACCTGATGCCGGCGTTGCTCTTCGCACTCGAGAACAATACACGAGTGGTAGTATCCACCAACACAATCAACCTTCAGGAACAGCTCATCGCCAAGGACCTCCCAACCCTGTCACGCGCACTGGAGGAGTGGTCGCCCGACTTCGCAGGTGTCCGCTTCTCGCTTCTGAAGGGCCGCGATAACTACCTGTGCCTCCGACGATGGAGACAGCTGATGAGGGAGGAGACCCTTTCTTCAGAGGAGGCCCGCGTTGCCTCAAAGGTCACGGTCTGGCTTCAGGATACCGTCAGCGGCGACCGGGCGGAGATGAACATGGCCCATCGCGATATGCCTCTGTGGAGCCGCATGTCGGCGGCTGGCGCAGTCGAATGTCCGCCGCGGGTACGTGAGTCCTGTTTCCTGAGATCAGCACGTGAGCAGGCCGATGCCGCCAACCTGGTCGTGGTCAACCACGCCCTTCTGATGCGGGACCTGGCGGAGGGCGGAGGCATCATACCCAGCTACGATTACCTTGTCATAGATGAGGCACATCACCTGGAAGAGGAGGCCACCAGCCAGTTCGGTTCCAGGCTGTCCCAGGGCGCGACGGAGGAGTACCAGGAAAGGCTGGAGGGAAGCCGCGGCGTCTACAGAGAGATGAGGGCATTCATGGGCCAGCTTCTGGCGGCGGCGCGGGCAGGTGTGGTGGAGCCATTGATTCAGGACGGAGAAGCCCTGCTGCCCAATGCCAAGGACCATACAGGAACACTGTGGAACACTCTGGCGATATTCCTGCGGAACCACCACGACGAGGGAGACACCCGTCACCTACTTCTCAGCGTGACAAGAAACTCCCGGGTCCAGCCGGGATGGTCGGACGTTGAGGTGGCCTGGGAGAACGTCGACCTGGGACTGTCCCAGATCGCCAGAAACCTTGAAAAGCTGCTCCAGGCCCTCGCCGGACTGGAAGACGAACAGCTGGCCGGGTACGATTCTCTGATTATGGAGATGTCCTCGTGCTTGAGCGCCGCCGAAGACATCCGGGAAAAGCTAAGGCTATTCATCATTCAACCGAATGAAGACCAGATATACTGGATGACCCAGGAAGGCAGAGACGGTGAGATCACCCTAGACATCGCCCCGATGCATGTGGGAGAGTTGCTTCAAGAAAGGCTGTTTTCACAGAAGGAATCGGTAATCCTCACCAGTGCCACTCTGAGCACCCAGGGCAACTTCAACCACATCAGCGAGCGGCTGGGGCTGGAGGACACGGACGAGCTTCTGGTTGACTCCCCTTTCGATTATCCAAAGGCTGTGCTGCTGTGCCTGCCCAGAGATATGCCGGAGCCCAGCAGCCGTAGCTACCAGGAGGCGGTGCAGCAGGCGATTATAGACGTTTCCCGTGCTGCCGGTGGCCGCACCATGGGGCTGTTCACATCTCACGCCGCCCTTCAGGCCACCCGCACCGGCATAAAGGAAGAGCTGGAGCGACAGGGAATAAAGGTGCTGGCCCAGGGAGTGGACGGCACTCCACGAAACCTGCTGCACTCCTTTATGCAGAACCCGGACTCGGTGCTGCTTGGAACGTCCAGCTTCTGGGAAGGAGTCGACATCCCGGGAGGAGCGTTGAAGGTGCTGGTGGTGGCCCGTCTCCCGTTCAACGTTCCCACGGACCCGGTGTTTGCCGCACGTTCCCAGTTATTTGAAGACCCGTTCAACCAGTTCGCCGTGCCACAATCGGTGCTGCGCTTCCGGCAGGGGTTTGGCCGGCTCATCCGCGGCGAGGATGACAGAGGGGTAGTGGTTGTGCTTGACCAACGCATCCTATCAAGGCCATACGGCCCGGTGTTCCTTGAATCCCTGCCAAAATGCACGGTGGTGAAAGGCCCGCTTCGAAACCTGTCACATGCCGTGGAGCAATGGATAGCAGACAAGCCATGAACCTCACCATGGCCCAGCCGCTGGACCTGGTCAGCACCCTGGAGAGCGGCCAGGCTTTTCGATGGCGACGCAGGGACGATTGGTACTACGGCGTTCTCCATGATGACCTGATGGCGTTGAAACAGGACGGCTCACAGTTGGAGGTACGCAGCTCCTCACCGTCGCCGGAGCAGACAGAGACCGCTCTGCGGGACTATCTCCGCCTTGACGACGACCTGGAGGCCATCTACTCCCGCATCGACACCGACCCCCGCATGCACAGTGCCATTACAGAATACCGCGGGCTGCGCATTCTGCGCCAGGACCCGTGGGAATGCCTCGTGGGTTTCATATGCTCCGCGAACTCGAACATACCCCGCATCTCGGCGAGCATGGAAGCCATCGCCAAGGGCTACGGACAGCCCTTGAAACTGGACGACTACGTCGACTACTCCTTCCCGACGCCGCAGAGACTGGCCGAGGCCGGAGAAACGGCCCTGAGAGAGTTGAAGCTGGGGTTCCGCGCCAAGTACGTGGCAAAGGCGGCCGAGAGGGTGGCCAGCGGAGAAATTAAGCTTGCCCCCCTGCGCGATGCTCCCTACCAGGACGCCAAGGACGTGCTCAACTCCCTGCTTGGCGTTGGGGACAAGGTGGCCGACTGTGTCCTCCTATTCTCGCTCGATAAGATGGACGCCTGTCCCGTGGACCGGTGGGTACGCCGTGCGATGGAGGACTGGTACCTGGATGGAGCAATACTAAACTACAAAGGCATTCGGGACTGGTCTGTGGAGAAGTGGGGCGGATACGCCGGATACGCCCAGCAGTACCTGTTTCATCAGAAACGGCTGCTAGGGCAGGCAGGGCGATTCCCTGCACCCATATGAGAATGTCCCTGGATTTCACAAAGAGAGGTAGTGCCTCTCTGTCCTCACGTACCTGTTAGCAGTGCAGTGTAAAAATCCCTGCACTCACAAAAGGGCATCCAATACGCGTAGAGGCAATTTAACCTATCTCTACCAGTCCCTTTCCCAAGATGTCATTCTGAGTCCTTCTTGAAGGGCGAAGAATCTGGGGTGGGGTTTCAACATGCGAAGAATAAGCCCCACTGCCCCAGACCCTTCGTCCGCCGCAGGCGGACGAAGGGTGACATGGTAAGTCTCGATTCCTTGAGCAAAGCTCTCTAGCCGTGTGAAACTCTTGCGAGAACTGCGCATCTAAGCATTTGAGAGATATTTCCCAGATGCTGGTGGATGCTTCAATCATCCACCGATGAATCGCAGGTAATTCGCAGGAGGTAGTGATGGACTTTAGCGCTGGAGCAGCAATCGGGGCGGGACTGGTGGCCACAGCGGCCATGACGGCGGTTCTTTACATGGGCATCGCTATGATGCCAAAGCAGATGACGATGAACCTGCTGTACATGCTTGGCACGATGGCAACACGAAGCAAGATGCCTGCGTACGTGGTCGGCGGGATGATGCATGCGATGATGGGCGTTGTCTTTGGACTCATCCACGCCGGGGTCTACACGGCCCTGGACGTAGACTCGGGCTTCGCTGTAATGGGTCTTCTACTTGGGTTCGTTCACTGGCTGATGGTGGGCGTTGGCATTGGAATGGTGCCGCAGATGCACCCAATGATGAAAAGCGGCGAGATGATGGCCCCCGGAATCTTTGTGAAGAACCATCCGCCCCTGACTGTGATGGGGTTCCTAATGCTACACCTGCTCTACGGCCTTGTTGTGGGCCTGGTGTACGAGGCGTTGGTCTAGGCAGGGCGAAGCCCTGCACCCATAAGAGGGCGTACGCGTAGGGGCAGGTTTGAAACCTGCCCCTACAGCTGGTGAGATCAGTCCTTCCACCAATCTCCATTGCGATAGTTATTCTTGGTATATCCGTCTTTCTCTAAGTCAAAATAATCTTTGACTTCCTCCCAAGGTGGTAGCATATATCTCTTCACAATCGGCGTTACGATCAGTGGAAGGACAAACCAATATACCAGAATGGCAACAACCCCCCAAATCCAATTGGCGATAAACCATAATGCCACTCCAATCACAAAAAGCAAAATCCAGCCTGCTTCATAAAGTATACGAGCGGAGGAGTAGAAGACGGCTGGAGCAAGTATTGGTCGCACTAGTGTGCCAATTGCACTATATGAATGCAAAAGCGAAGCTAGTAATAAAACTAGTGCCCCAAGAATTGGTAGCCACATTGGGTTGCCCTCCATCTTTAGTACCACCTACAATGAGACAGTTCCCGCTCTCTCACTGGTTAGTGCAGGCTCTCCCTGGTTATTCTCATTGTGTTGCCTTACAAACTCATTGGGCCGCCAGCCAGCTTTTCATAAGAGCCACTTCTTCGGAGCGGCTGGTTACGGCCCCATCCAGCCGCGCCGAACGCAGCCTCGCAAGCATCTCTCCGATGTCAGGGCCCTGTGGCACGCCAAGCTCGATGAGGTCTTTTCCACCAAGCACTGGCTTGATGTGGCGCAGTTTTTCAAGAAACAGTGTGAGGTTACGGCGAGCCTCCCCGCTTGGGGCGGCCAATGCACATGCCTGCACTGCCGCTGTGGATGAAGGGGCAAGGGCTTCGTACAGCTGTGACGGCGACAGACTGGCGTCGGAGAGCCGCGGCAGCTTGTGTTTGAGAGCAATGGTGTCCCTCACAACGGCCGCCCACCGAGGGGGCATACGGAGTCGTCCTATGAGTCTTTCTCCCTCTAAAGTATCCATGGCATAGGCCAGAAGACCCAGGTATACATACTCGTCCAGGGAGCGTGTTCCTTCCCAAAGGGCAGGTTTGAAACCTGCCCCTACGGGGTTTGTCGCCTTTTTGATCACCTCGCCTGAGCCTGCCAGAGAAGGATGGATGGCTCCCGTTACTCCCAGTTGGTCGCCCCTTACAAAAATCTCCACACAACGCTCCTCTTTAAGCCACAGTTGCAACTCTCTACGGAGCCTGTCGCCGCTGATGGTATCCAGCATTGGCAGGTCCCGGCGGAGCAGGGTCTCGGTGTCATCCTCCAGACGGAACCCCAAACGCTGCTCGTAACGCACGGCCCTCATGATGCGGGTGGCGTCGTCCACGAAGATTTTATCGTGGAGCACCCGTATGAGGCCGCGTTGCAGGTCAGCCTGGCCATCGAATGGATCAAGGAGTTGGCCCTTAGCACCCGTGTGAAGAGGAAATGCCATCGAGTTGATGGAGAAGTCACGTCTCGCAAGGTCGTCTTCCATGTTGCCGTGGGCTATCTGTGGCAGCGCGCCTGGACGGCTGTAGTGCTCGCTACGGGCGGTTATCAGGTCAAGGGATACGCCGTCCACCTTGATCTTGGCCGTGGAGAACTGTGAGCGGGACACCACCTGCCCCGAAAGCCTTTTGGCGATTATGGAGGCCAGGCTCTCGGCATCGCCCTCTACCACAAGGTCAAGGTCTTCGGTGGGCCGCCCCAGAAGCAGGTCACGCACGGCTCCGCCAACGAGATATAGGGACACACCCTCTTCCAGGGCAATCTGCCCTGCCGTTCTCACAAGGGCCAATCTCCCGGCTGGGAGGCTGGTTTCCAGTAGCTGCAGGAAGTCCAAGTACACCATCCACGCGACAACTGGCGCGATTATAGCATGTCATTTTTGCCATTTAAGTCTCTCTAACGTGCCATACAACATTTTGGAAAAGTCTGGTAGAATGTGCCAGATATTCGAAAGGAGCCAGAGCCTTGGGAACAAGAGTAGTAGTAACAGGCATAGGAATAGTCAGTCCCCTTGGCCTCAGCGCCGATACCACCTGGGAAGCCCTTCTGGCAGGGAAGTCCGGCGTGGACTATATCAGCAGCTTCGATCCGGAGCCGTTTGAGACCAGGATAGCCGCAGAGGTCAAGGGCTTTGAGCCAACGGACTTCCTTGACCGCAAGGAGGCCCTGAGAATGGATCGCTTTGTGCAGTTCGCCGCAGTAGCCTCCCAGGAAGCAGTGGCCAAGGCAGGGCTGAACCTGGACAAGGAGAATGCGGAGAGGGTGTCCGTGATGATAGGCAGCGGCATTGGGGGAATCATCACACTCTCGAAGGAACTTCAGGTGATGATGGAGCGTGGCCCATCCAAGGTGAACCCATTCCTCATTCCCATGATGCTTGGGGATATGGCGTCCGGAAAGGTATCCATAATGCTGGGAGCCAAGGGGCCAAACTTCAGCGCCATCTCATCCTGCGCCACCGGCGCCGACACCATTGCGGAAGCATCTGAACTTATACGGAGCGGCCAGATCGACGTTGCCATCACCGGAGGCAGCGAGGCCCCGATTTGCCCCATCGGAATAGCAGGGTTCAACGCCTGCAATGCCCTTTCGCGCAGCAACAGCGAGCCTCAGAAGGCATCCCGGCCCTTCGATGCCAAGCGCGACGGGTTTGTCATGGGCGAGGGAGGAGCCATCCTGGTCCTGGAGAGCTTGGAGCATGCCCTGGCGAGGGGGGTCGAGCCTCTGGCGGAGCTGGCAGGACATGGGGCCACGGCCGACGCCCATCATATAACCCAGCCGTCGCCCGGAGGAGAGGGGGGAGCCAGGGCGATACGCATCGCCCTCAAGAAGGCAGGTCTCACTCCAAAAGACGTTGATTACATCAATGCCCACGGCACCTCTACTCCAATGAACGACAAGTACGAGACCATGGCCATCAAGGCCGTGTTCGGGCCGGAGGCCTATACCGTACCCATCAGCTCGACCAAGTCCATGACGGGGCATCTGCTGGGAGCCGGTGGAGCACTGGAAGCAGCCATATGCGTCCTCGCTGTCTCCCGCGGCGCAATACCTCCCACCATCAACCTGGACAATCCGGACCCTGATTGCGACCTGGACTACATCCCCAATACCTCTCGAACGGGTGCGGTAAACGCCGTCATCTCCAACTCCCTTGGTTTTGGCGGCCACAACACCTGCCTTGCATTCAAGAGGTTTTCTGAAGGCTAGCGCGGTAAGGCAGAAATTCGCTGCATAATATGAGGTTCGGATTGTCATGCTGAACGCAGTGAAGTATCTGGTGGTGGAGGGGATGCCACCCCGCAGGATTCCTCGCTAACGCTCGGAATGACATTTACAATGGATTCCCAATACACCACACGAGTGCCTGAGTGCAAACAAATAAGGGCTTTGGGCAGAGATACGGGTTTGAAATATGACCGAGACGTGTACACACTGTGGCTCCAACCTTGACGAGCGGATGCCCATTGCAGACGAGTCGGACTTAAGCTCAGTACAGAAGATGCATGTGGGTTGCAGGAGGTGCGGGACGGCAGTCTGCCTCAGTTGTGCCTCTGCTGCAGCATCCAAACTCGGTATCAAAAAGAACTGTATCTGCCCCAAATGCGGCGCGGAGCTTGGACTGGACGGATATGTGGACGAGTTGGGCGAGGACTACTACGGATGGGGCTACTAGTGCCTGGTAGCGAAAAAGGGCGTCACAACTCTCCGCTCGTGGTGAGCCAGTCGAAGGATGAGCGGAACTCGGGTTGCGCTTTTCCACACTTTGACTCATGAAACTAAGTACCAGTCTCCCCAGACCTATCCTGCTTATGGTGGTTATGGGGAACCAAAGAGGAATAACAAGATAAGGCGATGATTTGTTAAGCCGTAAGGTGTGGCACGTCACACCACGAATCTCCCAGGAGGCCAGCCAGAAGCTGGCGCCCTTCTCTCCACTGGCGGCACAGCTTCTACACAACCGCGGTATCACAGACCTGCCCGGCGCGGAGGCCTTCCTTGGCTGGGATGAGAGGTTGCTGGAAGACCCCCTCCTTCTTCCCGATATTGGGATCGCCATCTCCCGCCTACAGAGGGCGCTGCTTGACGGCGAAATCATAGGCATCTTCGGGGACTTCGACGCCGACGGCATCACCGGCACGGCGCTTCTGGCTGAGGGCCTTGAGAACCTTGGGGGTAAGGTCATCCCCTACCTGCCGCACCGGGTGAAGGAGGGCCACGGCCTGAGTTCCCAGGCAGTCCAGGCCATGCACGAGCAAGGGGTCACGCTCATCGTCACCGTGGACTGCGGGATCACCTCCCCTGTAGAGGTGGCAGAGGCCGCTTCGCTTGGCATAGACACCATCATAACCGACCACCACACTCCGCTTCCGGAAGTCCCTGCCGCCCTGGCTATCGTGAATCCCAAGCTGTCGAGTTCGGTGTACCCGTTTCCCAACCTGGCGGGAGTGGGGTTGGCCTTCAAGCTGGTGCAGGGGCTATCCGAGCATATGGGCAAGCCGTGGGACGAACGATTGCTCCAACTGGCAGCCCTTGGCACAGTGACGGACGTGACTCCCCTGGTGGGCGAGAACAGGTACATTGTGGCCGCTGGTTTACGCTCCATGAACGCGGACCTCAAGCACGGATTGAAGGAACTCCTCCGTTTGGGAGGACAGGCAGACTCGGTGCTGGACACGGAGTCCATATCCTTTGTCCTTGGACCGCGCCTCAACGCACCGGGCAGGCTGGAGCACGCCATGAGCAGCTACAACCTCCTCCGGGCGTCGTCC
This sequence comes from Chloroflexota bacterium, assembly GCA_027622595.1. GTDB lineage: Bacteria > Chloroflexota > Dehalococcoidia > Lucifugimonadales > UBA2985 > JASLXI01. Next base: position 26,517 of record JAQBZZ010000003.1, on the reverse strand, counting down.
CATGAGGAGGCTGTTCCACTAGCAAAGGAGCTTGACCGTATGAACCGGGAGCGACAGGAACTCACGTCGAAAGCCCTTGATGACGCCGCTGGACAGATAGACCAGAGCCTTCCTTCCGATCACCTGATATTTCTATGGAATGAGAAGTTCACTCCCGGGATAGTCGGGCTGCTGGCCAGCAGGCTGGTGGATCAGTACTATCTACCGGCTGTGGTGGTCGCCCTGGACGGAGACCTGGGAAGGGGCAGCGCCCGGAGTATTCCGGAGTTCAACATGGCGTCGGCACTGGAGGAGTGCGGTGACCTGTTCATCCGGTTTGGAGGACATCCCAGAGCAGCGGGGTTCATAATACAAAAAGAGAGGCTCCCCGATCTGCGGGAGCGGCTAACGATCATAGCCCGGCGGGAACTGGCGCACCTCTCCCTACAACCCACCATCAACATCGATGCACACGTCCGCCTTACCTCCATCACCGGAGCCAACTTCCAGTTCTTTCAGCAGCTGGCCCCTTACGGAGAGGGAAATCCAGCGCCGGTCTTCATCACCAAGGGGGTGAAGGTCATGGATGCCATGCGGCTTGGCGCACAGGGCAAGCACCTGAGGCTGCGGCTGAAGCATGGCGGAGCATTGTGGAATGCAATGGCCTTCGGTCAGGGAGAGGCGTGGCAGGACAAGACGGACTTTCTGGACGTGGTCTACAGCGTTGGGCTGAACCAGTGGCAAGGGCAGGAGAGCATGCGCATGATCATCCACGACTTCCGTCTGGCGGAGAGGCCGTCCGGGGCATGATTACAGTGCGTCAGCCCCGCCTGTCGGCCCTGGTCTGGCCGCGAAGGTTCACTGGCGGCCCGACTTCCTCACCCTTGGACACAAGACGCCCTTTATAGACCAGCAAAGGGACAGCCACCACAACGATGAGAATGGCAATCAGGTGCGCCTCCTGCAGGCCTGCAAACCAGACCTTGTCCTCCCTCAGGAAGGTGATGAAGAACCGTCCAAAGGCGTAGAGGCTGAGATACAGGGCAAACAGCATGCCGTCCGGCTTGACACGTCCCCAGAGCCACCACACCAGACCCAACACCATCATGTTCCAAATCATCTCGTACACGACAACGGGGTGAGAGGCAATCAGACCGTGCACCTGACTGGAAAGGCTTCCAGGGTGGGTATACACGAACCCCCAGGAGAGGTCGGTAGCCTTGCTGATGTGCTCCCCGTTTATGACATCTCCAATCCTACCGATGGTCTGGGCGATTATCAATGCGGGTGCCGTTAGGTCCGCCAGCCTGCCTATGGGATAGCCCTGGAGCCTGGCGTAAATAGCACCCCCAGCAAAGCCGCCCAGGATGGCCCCGAACAGGCCGATTCCACCGCGCCATATGGCTATGATCTCCACGGGGTTGTCGCTGTAGAAGTCCCACCTATCAATGACGTGCACCACTCTGGCTCCCAGAATGCCCCCGATAATGGCCCATATGGCGGTGGAGTAAATCACGTCGCTTACTATTCCCTCCCGCGGTGCCCAGCGCGCCACCAGCAGCACGGCTACAACCACGCCAACGAACGCAAAGAAGCCGTGCCACGTGAGGACAAAGCCACCCAAATCGATGATGTTGGGGTTCATTCCAATTTGAATCATTGCGCTGCGTCACTCCCTACCGTTGCTGACTAGGCACGATTCTACCTTCAGCTATAACCCCTGTCAAGGAGAGTACAGCGCCAATTGAAGTGCAGGGTTATGCCCCGTACGCATGTGCCCGTATGTATATGGTAGAATTAGGCCACTTTGGCAGATGAAGCGGGAGGCATGTGAGAGAGACTTTAGAGGCATTCCTGGACTACCTCACATCGGAGAGGGGGCTGTCCAACAACACCGTCTCCGCCTACAGGAACGACCTCTCTCAGTTGTTGGACTTCCTGGAGGAGCAGGGCAACCTGCCCGGTGAAAACCCCGGTTGGGAGTCGGTGGGTCAGCCGTTGCTCACGCAGTACGCCCTTGTCCTACAGGAAAGAGAGTATTCCGCGACCACACGCGCCAGGAAGATAGCATCGACAAAATCCCTATTCAACTTCCTGTTGGAGGAGGGGCTTGTATCCCAGGACCCGACGGAGTCCCTCGAATCTCCTAGAATAGGGCGAACTCTGCCCAAGTCCCTCAGCGAGAAGGAGATGGGTCTGCTGCTTCAGGAGGCGTCAATTGGGGCCACCCCCGAGTCTCAGAGGGATATGGCCATGATGGAGCTGATGTACGCCACCGGGATGCGGGTAAGCGAGATGGTGCACCTGGCAGTAGGAGACCTGAACCTGAATGAGAAGTACGTGCGTTGCCTTGGGAAGGGGTCGAAGGAGCGATTGATAAGCATGCATGACCAGGCTGCAATCACGCTCGGCGCATACCTGAGAGAGGTAAGGCCGCATCTGCTTTCCCAGCGTAAGAAGGGCAGCGTCAGAGAAGATGCTCTCTTCCTCAACCAACGGGGGGAGCGGCTGACCAGGCAGGGCTTCTGGTTGATATTGAAGGGGTGGGGCAGTCGGGCAAACATAGAGACTCCCATCACTCCCCACACTTTGAGACATAGCTTTGCCACCCATATGCTGAGGGGGGGGGCACCGCTACGATACCTTCAAGAACTCCTTGGCCACGCAAGTATATCCACCACCCAGGTATACACTCACCTGGCGCAGGAACAGGTACAGGTGGAATACGATAAGGCCCACCCAAGGGCATAGCCCTGAAAGCCCTTCATGAGATGCCACCTACCAGGTCAAAAGGTTTAGCCGAGCGATAAGGCACTATATGATTAAGCCGGATTTCGCGTTCACACCCCTTCCATCATTGCTCATTGAGCCTTATGCTATAGGGAGTGGAACCGCAATAAGTGCGATGAAGATGAATAGGAGACTATCTGATGCCTAACAAGTCGCGGCGAGTGGCCTCGAAACAGGCAGAGCTTAGAGAGAGAAAACGGAGAGCTCCAAAGCACCACTCTGGAGTTGAGGCCAGCATACCCGCTGCCCGGATAGAAACGGCTACCCCCGGTATGACGCCGAGGGCAACACCAGCAGCACCGACCCTGGAATCCCGTACCCCTGATGCGCGCAGAAGCGTCATCCAGGAGAGGCGCGCTCCAGTTCCTGCCGCCCGCACTCATAACCCGTACATCTGGCCCGAGATCAAACGCATCGGGATTATCACGGCGCTTGTCCTTATGATCCTGGCTGTCTTCACCGTAGTGCTGAGATAACCGAAGTCAGGCGAATCTGCTCAGCTACGCTGCCGAAGAGCCTGACCCTCTGTTATTTATTAGAGGTTCGTCGTGCTATGCCTCTGGATTAAGCACATGGTGGGAGTAGCAAGCACAGGCGAAGAAGCCAAGAGGGACTAGTTGGAGATATTTCTCGTCATCCTCATTGTCATAGGTGCTGCCCGAACTGGCGGCGAGCTAATGGAACGCGTCAAGCTCCCTGGCCTCCTTGGTGAGCTTCTCGTTGGAGTTATCCTAGGCGTTGCCCTACTTGTGATTCCATGGAGCGGTTTGCACATCCTGGACATCACCGATGACATTTTCTTTAAGGGCCTCCTGGATGTGGCAATCTTCTTCCTGATGTTCATGGCAGGCCTTGAGGTTAACCTTCGAGACGTTTTGTGGGCTTCCAAGGTAGGTGTCCCTGTCGCGGCAGGAGGGGTCATGATACCACTCCTTCTGGGAACCCTAGTAGGGTGGGCGTTCCTTCCTGCCTCCGAGTACAAGTTTGCGCAGACGCTCTTTCTGGGCGTAGCACTGACCATTACCGCGATACCCGTGAGCGTCCGGGCCTTGATTGACCTTGGACACCTGCGCTCCCGTGTGGGTAGCACCATAATCAACGCTGCGGTCATAGATGATATCGCGGGCCTCGTGCTGCTGAGTTTTCTAACAACCATCCTTTCTGCTGGTGGTTCCATTTCCGCCGGACAGATACTGCTCATTCTGGGAAAGGTGGCGATGTTCCTTGCCGTGAGCATACCAGTGGGGCGCTACATTGTGCCGATGGTGGACAAGTTATTGCCCACTACCAAGTCCGCTGAGCTTCATTTTACCGTTTTCACGGCCTTCGGTCTGGCTATGGCAGTTCTGGCGGAGGCACTGGGAATGCACTTCATCATCGGTGCGTTTGTAGGCGGCCTCATGGTTTCTGAGCAGGTCATCCATAGCAGAAAGCACCTGGTAGATATGGAAGAGAAGGTCAAGGGTATAACGCTGGGCTTTCTTGCGCCCATTTTCTTTGTGTCCATCGGATTGCATCTGGACGCTAGTGCGTTTCGTGAAGCCGCGTGGTTTACGACGGCCCTTTTGGGTGCTGCCATAGGGGGGAAGTTGTTGGGGTGTAGCATTCCTGCGCTGCTGACCGGCATGCCTTGGCGGGAGAGCTTAGCGATTGGCGTCAGCATGAATGGACGTGGTGCGGTGGAGCTCATTGTCGCAACCGTAGCCCTGGAGGCAGGGCTGTTCATAGTGCCGGAGCCTGTTCCCTCTGTCGTGTCGTCAATGTTTTCGGCAGTAGTTATAGTGGCTATCACCACCACACTCATGACACCCATTGGGCTGCGACTCTTGCTGCGCCCCCAGAAGAAAGCGGACCAATAACCCGACACAACACCAGGTGTAATCTGCTTCGGAGTGACAATGGAATACAGGATTAGGGGCGCAGGCCCTGGCTACTCCAGACATGGGACTTCTCCGGTGAAGCTCCAGGCGCTACCGCAGGGTTCTGGGAAGTGGGAAGAAGACGACCTCCTCCACCAATTCCACGTTGCGTACCCTTGTGGGCTTCAGGCTGGCCACAACCTCGTCAACCAGGCGCTCCGGCGTAGACGCTCCTGATGTAATGCCAACGCGCTCAACGCCCTCCAGCCACTCGTCCTGGATGTCTGCGGGGCCGCTTATCAGGTAGGCCGGCACTCCCTCGGCCTCGGCCACTTCCCGCAACCGGTTGCAGTTGGAAGAGTTCTGGGCGCCGATGACCAGTACAAGGTCAACTTCTTTAGTGATGGCTTTGACCGCCGCCTGCCGGTTGGTGGTGGCGTAGCAGATGTCGTTGCGGCTGACCAGGTTTGGAAACCGCTCCTTGAGCACCCTCATTATCTCGCTTGTGTCATCCACGCTCAGCGTGGTCTGTGTCAGGGCAACCACCCTCTCAGGATCGGGGACCTGAACGGTGCGGGCACGTGCTATATCCTCGACCAGGATGCTCGACTCAGGAGCTTCGCCCATCGTCCCTATGACCTCGTCATGGCCTGTATGCCCTATCAGGAATATGGAGTAGCCCTCACTGGCGTATTTCAATGCCTCCAGATGCACCTTTGTGACCAGTGGACAGGTGGCATCCACCACTTTTAGCCCCCGTTCCCGGCTATGCTTCCAGACGGCGGGGGAGACACCGTGGGCGCTGAAGATCACCCGCTGACCTTCAGGAACATCGTCCAACTCCTCGACGAAGACGGCTCCCTTGCTTTTAAGGCTGGATACCACGTGGGGGTTGTGGACTATCTCCCGCCGCACGTAGACGGGTGAGCCGAAGCGTTCAAGGCACAACTCCACCACGTCCACGGCCCGCACGACGCCGGCACAGAAACCCCTTGGGGCGGAAAGGACTACTTCCATAACTTGGTAAACTCCGTATTTCTCCTCGGAGCATTATATGCAAAGAAGCGTGCGGGGTATACCCTGCACGCTTCTTTGGTAGGCAAGCTTTAATTGGACCGCGTTCGGCAATCCAAGACGTACTGGATTGCCGAAAATATAACCCGCTCACCCTGAGTCTGTCGAAGGACGTGAGCGGTATGGTTTGTCCGCTCGTGAGGTATGGCTGATTGCTTCGTCGGCTGCCTCCTCCTCGCAATGACAGTTCATAAGCACATTGCTGTTCGCTATGCTAAAATTCAATGGTATGGTAAACACTACTCTATCCGAGCAACTCAAGGCCACCCCCACCCGGCCGGGGGTGTACCTGTTGAAGGACGCCCAGGGCGAGGTGCTATACGTCGGCAAGGCCTCCAGCCTGCGCCACCGACTTCAATCGTACTTCGGCTCGCCCGCCAACATGGAGACCAAGATACGCCATCTGGTCGCCAGGGTCAGGGACTTCGAGTTCATCGTCACCGAGTCGGAGGCGGAAGCCCTCATCTTAGAAAATACCTTCATCAAGAGCCGTCGCCCCAAGTACAACTCCCGCCTCAAGGACGACAAGACATATCCGTACCTGAAGATCGGCCTCAACGAGGAGTTTCCACAGGTGTACATCACCCGTCGTGTATCCAACGACGGCGCCCGCTACTTCGGCCCATACGCCAGCGCCGGCTCCGTGCGCAAGACCATGGACCTGCTTAAGAAACTGTTCCCATACCGCTCCTGCACCCGTGAGATCACCGGAAATGACCCACGACCCTGCCTGGAGCACTTCATCAACCGTTGCGTGGCCCCATGTATAGGCACGGCCACCAAGGAGGAGTACCGCAAGGTCATCGACCAGGTTGTGATGTTCATGGAGGGTAGGACGGAGGCGGTGGTGAAGGACCTGCGGGGCAAAATGGAGGCCGCCGCTGAGGCCCTTGAGTTCGAAAGAGCGTCGTTGTTGCGTGACCAGTTGCGTGCCATCGAGCGTGTGACCGAGGGTCAGAAGGTAGTCTCGCTGGCCGAAGAGGACCAGGACGTTATCGCACTGGCGCGTGGAAGGGACGAGGCGTGGGTGGAGGTCTTCTTTGTGCGGCGCGGCAAGCTGATAGGCAGAGACCACTTCATAATGGGCGGCGTGCAGGACGACGAGCCGACGCGTGTCATGGCGGACTTCGTCAAGCAGTACTACGACTCGGTGCCGCAGATCCCCCCACGTCTGCTGCTGCAACACCCGCTGGACGACGGCGACCTGATTCATCAGTGGTTGGAGCAGAAGCGCGGCAAGAGGGTGGAAATTCGGGTGCCCGAACGGGGTGAGAAACGCAAGCTGGTCGATATGGTGGCGGAGAACGCAACACGCGGGTTCGAGCAATTGAAGGTGAAGTGGCTTGCCGACACCGATACCCTGGAGTCGGCGATGGAGGAGATTCAGGAGAGGCTCAACCTGCCAAGGATGCCCCGTCGCATGGAGTGCTACGACATATCCAACATACAGGGCAATACTCCTGTCGGGAGCATGGTGGTCTTCGAAAATGGCGTGTCCAAGTCGTCGCACTACCGCAGGTTCAAGATAAAGACGGTGGAGGGCATAGACGACTACTCCATGATGCAGGAGATGCTGCGGCGCCGCTTTCAGCGCCTTGGCCGTAACAAGGACGGCCAGGAGAGCGGCCAGACCTGGGGGATCATCCCCGACCTTGTGCTCATCGACGGGGGTAAGGGACATCTGAACGCCGTTGTCGAGGTTTTCCTGGAGCTTGGCATCGACAACGTCCCGCTGGCCAGCCTGGCAAAGCAGCAGGAAGAGATATTCGTGCGGGATACGCCGGAGTCGATCAAGCTGCCACGAGGCTCCCCTGCCCTGTTCCTGGTGCAGAGACTACGCGATGAGGCCCACCGCTTTGCCATCACGTACCACCAGAAGAGCCGCACCAAAAAAGGCATGCAGTCGGCGATGGACCTTGTGCCCGGCATCGGCCCCAAACGAAGGCGTATGCTGATACGGAAGTTCGGGTCGGTAAGGGGCGTCAAAGAAGCCTCGATGGAAGAGTTGGCCGCGGTCCCGGGCATGACGCGCACCCTGGCCAAAAAGGTGAAGGAGTTTTTGTAGGAGAACTGAAAGCACGCATGCAAGGTAGATCGAGGTCAGCGAAGCGATGAACGACAGAGAATGGGAATACGAAGATATGATGGGGCGGCTTGGAGATAATCCGACCTTACTCACCGTCGTAGCTAAAGGATTAGTGACCATCGGCAACTTCTTGTTGTTAGTGCCTTCGTTGATAATCACGTTGCCTTTACTCCTTATACTTAGCATAGTTAAGCGTTTAGTACCAGGTGGAGTATTGTTCTTACTACCCTTCAGCTTGATCTGGGCAATCATCGTTACCCTGTTAGTCAGTACAAGTTGGCTGTGGGAAAAAGCACCGCCTCTGCGCCTTCTACTGATCCCCATCGGAGTTCCCTTAGCCTGGGTTGGAAGCATCTTCGTTAAAGCTATTCCAGACGATCCAAGTGACCGGCGGGCTAAACTTGCTCTAGCCGACCAATGGCCTCTCTCTTTCGATCTATTCAGGCAAATGCGGGAACACACTGACCAGATCGAAAATCCAGAGAGTAATTATGATTAAACACGCGTTGATGGGATTCGCAATAAGCCTGGGTTGCTTCCTGCCGCCATTGATCCACTTCGTCACCGCCCCCATAGGGCCGTTGATCGGCGGATGGTTCGCCGGAAGCAAGCACCGCGCTGAGCCGGAACAGGCACTCGTGATAGGTGCTCTAATGGGGCTATTCATGGTGCTTCCCGTCGGGGCTGTGCTGGCACTAGATAAGCTTGTCCCGTCGCTGAATTCCTGGGTGGATAGCGACATCCTGACCATCATCGGCATAATGGTCCTGGTCTACACCACCGTGCTGGGGTCGGTGGGAGCGATGGTGGGAGGATACATGGCAAGCCGCGATGAAGCGTCACACGACGTCCCGGTGAGCGAATAGACGTTACATCTCAATGAGATATGTGGCTAGGAACTAACCTAGTGTGATTCTGCCCCGGTGCCGACGGCCCGCTGCATCTCCGCCTCCTCCAGCAGACGCTGTAGCAGCACACGGGCCTCTCTCTTTCGCAGGTCAAGGCTGGAGATACCAACGGCACGCCAGAGGGTTCCTGAAGACACCTGTGTGGTCACCGCTTCCCCCACCGGTGGGATGTCTACTCCAAGGGCCTGGGCCATGAATGCGGCCGTCCACAGGCCGACCCTGGAAGCGTGGCACCTGGCTATGGCCCTGCGCCTGTGCAACAGGGTGACGCCGGTCGTCCATCTTTTCAGCGTCACCGATATGCGGGCCGAGGGCGACGCCAGCAGCGCATCGGCATACTCCTGGGTGCTTCTTCGACTTACAGACATTGCATCAAAAGAGAGTGCCAGCTCGACTTCTGAACTAGGACTCCATCAGCACCTTGGCTACTTCCGGACGTGTGAACTCCTCCGGCGGCATCTCCCCCTTGGCCAGCATCTCCCGCACTTGTGTACCACTCAGGCTGACTCTGTGGTCAGCACCATGAGGGCAGGTTTTCTCCGTTGCCATCCCGTGGCACTGGCGGCAGAAGAAGGAGTTCTCGAAGAACAGCGGGGTTATCCCCAAAGCCCCCGGCTGGAACTCCTTGAAGATATGCTGGGCGTCGTAAGGCCCGTAGTAGTTCCCGACCCCGGCGTGGTCTCGCCCAACGATGAAGTGAGTGCAACCGTAGTTCTTGCGCACCAGAGCATGGAAGATGGCCTCTCTGGGCCCCGCGTAGCGCATGAATGCGGGATATACCGAGAGGAGCACTCTATCTTGTGGGTAGTAATTTTCCAACAGCACTTGATAGCAACGCATGCGCACAGAAGCGGGGATATCGTCGCTCTTGGTCTCTCCTACCAGTGGATGAAGCAGAAGGCCGTCCACCGCCTCCAGAGCGCACTTCTGGATATACTCGTGGGCACGGTGCACAGGGTTGCGGGTCTGAAAACCGACCACAGTATACCATCCCAACTGAGATATAGCCTCCCTGGTCTGGGACGGAGTGCGGTAGTGAGGTAAGATACCATCCTCCAAGGCAGGAAGCCCGGGGAACAGAGTTACCTTTCCACCCAGAATCACATCTCCGTCCTGGTACAGGTTGGCCACCCCGGGGTGCTGTTCCTCTGTGGTACGATAGACCGCCAGGGCCTCTTCCTCCCTATCGCGGCGGAATTTCCCCTGCAAAGAGAGAACTCCGACAACCTCTCCGTCCCCCATGGACAGAGCAATCCGCTTTCCCTCTTTGAGTTCCGCGGCCTGGTGGGAGTCCACCGCCAGAGTTACCGGGATGGGCCAGGGTTGGCCATTTGCCAGGTGCATGTCCTTGACGACGGCACTGTAGTCCTCATGACCCATGAAGCCCTGCAGCGGACTGAAGGCCCCCTGGGCTATCATGTGGGCATCGGAAAGCTGCCTTGCGTTGATAACTACGCTTGGAAGACCACTGGCTTCTTCCCTGAGAGCCTGGGTCTGGTCTTCCACGGCGTATCCATTGATCAGTGTGCCTCCGTGTGGAGGTGTCAATTTCATGTCATCTTTTACTTGAGTGGTCATGCGTTTCTCCCTGTGCCCACCATCGGAGATGATCCTCCAGTTGCCATGTCGGCAGACAGATACCCCATCTCGTTGAGTTTGGCCATCACCTTGGAAATGCTCTCCTCCACACTCTCATGCTGAGAGTTGACAACCACCTCCGGGTTCAGAGGCTCCTCGTAGGGGTCGGATACGCCTGTGAAGTTCTTTATCTCTCCGCGAATGGCCTTTTCATACAGGCCTTTAACGTCGCGCCTTGTCAACTCCTCCAGTGAGCACTCCACAAACACCTCAACGAAGTCGCCGATCTCTTCGCGCACTTCATCACGCACATCCCTGTAGGGTGAAATAGCGGCGACGATGGCGATTGTCCCATTCCGGCTCAAAAGTTTGCTCACAAACCCTATGCGCCGTATGTTGGTGTCCCTGTCCTCTTTGCTGAACCCAAGGCCCTTGCTCAGGTTTGTACGCACCACATCGCCGTCCAGCATCTCCACGTTCCTGCCCGCCTCTTTGAGGTTTTGATACACCTTCTCGGCGATGGTGCTCTTACCAGCTCCTGAGAGCCCGGTGAACCAGAGCGTGAATCCCTTATCCTGGCGGTTGAGATTAACCTGTGTCATTACTTTGCACCTCCGGCAGTCCCCTGCTCTACGGGCTCCTGCCCAGGCAGGTGGATGCCACATTCTATTTTGTCTGTACCGGCCCAGCGACCGGCCCGAGGGTCTTCTCCCGGTTTGACGGCACGGGTGCATTGCATGCACCCGATGCTGAGATACCCCTGATCGTAGAGGGGGTTGTACGGCACTTTGTGCTCGTGAACGTAGTCCATCACCTGGGCTTCTCCCCAGGCGGCCAGAGGAGCCAGCTTCACAAGGTTGAACTGGGTGTCCCAGGATACCACCTGCATGTCGCGGCGAGTGGGAGACTGGTCACGTCGTAGGCCGGATATCCAGGCCCGTTCTCCCTCAAGGGCGCGCTGGTTTGGCTCAACCTTCCGGAGTTCGCAGCAGAGATCGGGGTCACGGCTCCATAGAGCCTCACCGTACTGGGCTGCCTGCTCCGCCACCGTGAGGCGGGACTTGAAGCCCACCGGCGAGACGCCGTATCGCCTGGCCACCTCGTCACGGAGTGCATAGGTCTCCGGGAAGAGAAAGTCGGTATCAAGGTAGAACACCTTGATCTGAGGATATATCTGCGCCGCCATGTCCAGCAGCACCATGCCTGAACCACCGCCGAAGCTGCACGCCAGCACAATGTCAGGAGCAAACTTCTCAAAAGCCCACGCCAATATCTCCTGCGGGGACTTATTCTCCAAGTCCTGGTTTATTCTATCCATGTCTTCTGCCGTCAACTCACGTGCCTGATCTAACAATTCATTCCTCCAACTAGAGCAATTTCAATCCCACGGCCATCAATGCCAGTGCCACCACGGCCCTGAGCCCTCTTTCTGGGACCCTTACGGTGAGGCGGCTCCCCACGATGACCCCCGGAATGGAGCCGACGAGGATATTCGCCGCCAGCACCAAGTCTACATTCCCGAATCCTAAGTGTAACAGACCTGCCCCCGCTGTGAGAATAGCGGAGTGTGCGACATCGGTACCAACTATGGTGCGCATTGATATGCGAAACAGGGCGGTCAGTATTACGATGAACAGGGTGCCGCTGCCAACCGATGTAAGCCCCACCAGCAAGCCTACAACTGCACCCAGCCCCGTAAGAAGGAAGGCTCCCATGCCCTCCAGGGACAGCCCTTCCCATGACTCCAACCGATACGAAACCACCGTCGGAGGAGCAGGCGAAGGAGAAGGGCGACTCCAACCAGGGTCAGCACTCCTCCCAGAAGACGGGCCAGGAAAACGTCCATGAATATGCCGAAGCTGTCCCGGAGTACTACCAGCAACACCACTCCAAGCAGCGCGCCGGGAAGGCTCCCACGGATCAGAGGTAACACCACGCGGTAGTTCACCGTACCCTGACGGTGATGCTGCCAAGCACCGAAGGACTTGGTGAACATCATCTGGAAGAGGTCTGTGCCAACGGCGACGGAGGGCCGGACTCCCATGAGTATCAGGAAGGGGGTCATCAAAGCACCGCCCCCCATACCTGTGAGCCCGATGAGAACCCCAATGACCAGTCCGGCTGATACTATTATCGGTTGTAGTTCCATTTGTCGTCCAATTCAGTGCGGTAGTTGTAGTTACAGAAAAACAGGGCAAAATAAAAGCGCCCCTTTCAAACTCAGTTGAAGGGGGCGCGCTGCACTCCAGCAGATATATTCTGCCCCTATGGTCCACCGGTACAGCAGCAGTTCACCAACAAATAATGCGTAAACATCTTAGCCATGAGTATAGCACGCCCTTAAACCCGTGTCAATTTCGCCGTCAATTCATTCATACAATCCGGACTGTCTTGGGAGAGGTGCATGCCCCAGAGGGCAGTTCAGAGGCCGCGATTCCACCCGGACGTCGCCACTCAGTCAAGACCGTCCATTTCCTTCTGTGGTGCCTTGAGGTCGGCCTCGTATTTCTTGCACTCCCAGATGGGCCTGTGGTGTGTTTCACACCAGTTGTATTCTTTGTTAACCACATTGCAATCGGATGTGGAGAATTGTGGAGGCTTGATTATTCCCGCTGGCCCACTGCTGTTGAGGACACCTTTTTCAATGATGGAAGCACCTGTACCATCCGGCACCTGTGCTATGCCACTATTTTGTATGGCAATCCAAGGCTCAGAGGCAGCTTCATCCATCCACATGAAATCAAACCCGGCCTCACGAGCGAACTGGCGATCCAACTCCCTGTCTCCCAGGTGCAGGTAGAAATCTGCCTCAAACCGCTGCTTTATTTCCATCAGGACATGCTTATTGGCCACGAAGTCCACTACGATTTCGCTTCTCTCCCACATGGCAGTCTGGGATGAAATGGAACGGTCGGAGGCGCTGCCGATTATGCATCCCATGTCCCTAGCTCTTCTCACCATATCCAGGGTCACAGGCCCGGGTGGGTCACCTGTCTCCAGGGTACCGTCTATATCAAAACTTAGCAGGATCTTCAAGTACGGCCCTCCCCTTTCGAGTCGTGCTGGAACCTATATTACGCCATGTGTCGGGAATTGTCTCCAGTGCTGATGACACATGACCACACTAACGGGCATGGTACGAAAGAGGGTTCTTTTTGTCAAGCAAAAGCCTGATCTACGATTGCAGCCAACCAGACACGGGATGCAATCCTAATCGCCAATTTTGTGTTAAAGCCCGTGCGGCACTGGGCTGGCATACGGATGTCTCCGGCAAGCCGCGTTGCAGTTATACAAGTGGGCCTGCTCCCCTTTCATTGGAGAGCAGGCCCACTGAAGTTCTCGCAAGCCTGTAGGGCTAGGGCTTGACGCTGGAAAGGCACATGTATGCAGCGCTTCTCGCCGGAGCGAAGGCGCAGATCGCCGTCTCAGCTTTGATATTGACCTGGCGCTTGCCAGCCGTTCCACGGAGCTGCTGGATGCTGTCAATATACATGGCGGTGCGGGTGCGTCCGACACCCAGGTTCCCGCCGCCGGAGGTGAAGGGATGAGGCCCCTCTACCGAGATGTCACCGTTGAAGAAGTCTTTGGAATCACCCTTACCAACTCCGTGCCACCCGAATCCCTCCAGGGTCAACGGGAGGAAGAAGGAGTAGCCATCGTATGGGTTGAAGATGTCGACGTCTTCCGGACGGAGACCTGAGCCCTCGTATGCCATCCGGGCCACCATGGCCCTGCCGGCCTCCGACTCGTCCAGGGTCTCCTGGCTGCTTCGCACAGACCCGCCTTGTCCTCCGTTGTGGTTGAGGACATAGACCGGCTTCTGCTTCATGTCCTTGGCGCGGTCGCCGGTGGTGAACAGGAAGGCGCCGACCCCGTTGGTTGGCCGGTCACAGTCCCATATCCTGCAGGGCCAGAGCACAGGCCGAGCGTTTGCGTAGTCCTCGTAGGTAAGCCCGGAGGCACCATGCAGGGAGTAGAAGCCCCAATCATGCATGAGACCGTTCCTGTGCTCGTTTATGATCACGGGGGCCATTAGCTCATCCCAGTTCACACCATATCTTGCGCAATACTGCTGGATTGTGATGGCACCGGTGAGCTGCAACCCGTCGCCTGAGCTCCAGGGGGCACTCCATTGCCTGGGTCCGGGGGCGAAGTCCGACGCGTTGTCGCCGCCGTGGCGATACCGCCCTTCGAAGTTGTTCATCCCGTACACCAGCAATGCGGTCTGGCACTTACCCTCCGCAACGGCCTGAGAGACCATCCCCATCTGCTCACCGATGGCAGGCACGTTGTCAGGGGCGAACTTGACATTGGTAAAACCCGGCATGTTGTCGATGATCCATTTGGCATTCAGCCGGCTGAGTCCCCACTCAGAGTCGTAGGGAGGCTCGAAGTACGGCCGCGACGGCCCCCAGTCGGCGGAGGCGCCGCCGGTGGCTCCCGCTCCGGTCTCGGGGCAGACAAACATTCCATCGACATCCTCAGCCTTCACACCGGCGTCATCCAGTGCCTGCTGAATCGCCTTCATGCCGTAGGCTCCATAGGTCTTGTCCATGGAGACGCCGTCCCAGCGCCGGTCGACGTCTGACTGGCCCCATCCCACGATAGCGACCTTGCCCTGGTGAGGCCATAGCCCCAATCCCTCTTTATTCCTTGTCCATCCAGTGTATTCTGTCGTCATTTTCTCTCCTTACTATGCGTGGCTTGGTACTGTAAACCTAAGGTAGCCTAGCTTACGACTTTCCAGTCGTGGATCAGCTGGCCGGGTGCAACCTCCTCAAATACCACCTCTACCGCTGCCCCTACGGGAACCTGCCTGGGGGGCTGTCCGCCAAGGTTGGCATAGAAATTGATGCCGGGGTCTTCGTCCAGGGTTACAATGGCCACGTTGTAGGGCTGGTCGGGTATGCGCCGCTGGTACCTGCCGTCATACGTGACGAAGAAGGACAGGATATGACCCTTCCCGCTTGTCTCTTTCCATTCAAACTTGTCGGACCCACAGTGCTGACAGGCCGCTCGTGGCGGGTACTGCATGGTATTGCAACCGGTGCAGTTCTGCACCACCAACCGCTTCTCATTTATGGCGTCCCAGAAAGGCTTGCTCAAATCATCGGGTACCGGTATTAGCTTTGCCATGTGTCACCTCGTTTCCAGATTTTGTGGGCTTCAGTCCCAGCGATGGTGCATTATAATCTATAACGATGGCTCCAGTACATATCCCATCGTGTTTTATTAGCCAGCCCCATTATTGCCGTTGCGGTAAGCTTCCCACAGGCTTCATGAACGCTGGCGCATTCTGATCTGGTGCGGTTGATCCCCCCTTTCCACATATACGTACCGTATCCGCATATACAGGTGGAGCTGGCTTATCAACCGGCCACCGTCATCTTTTGAACCTATTGCTTACTCTCCGAGGAGTGAGTAAGCGATAGGTTAATCAAGCCGTCTTATCAGACCGGACGGTTTAGTCAGGGCTGGTGCCGTATACCATCCAGTCGGACATGTTAGGGGTGAAGGCACCGGCCAGCGCCGTCTCGGCCTTTAGAGTAACCTGCCGCTCCCCTGCCGTTCCGCGCAGCTGCTGAATGCAATCGAGTTGATTCCACCAGCGCGTTCGCCCATTGCCGTTGTTGCCCCCACTGGAGCTGAATGGATGCGGCCCCTTGACGCTGATGTCTCCGGCATAGAAGTCGTGGGCTTCACCCCTCTGCACACCGTGCCACTGCAGGCCTTCCAGGAAATACTGGGTGAAGAGGGTGAATCCGTCGTAGGGGTTGCAGATGTCCAACTCGCTTGCGGTCAAACCTGATCCCTCATATACCTTACGGGCGATGCTGTCGGTGAACGCCTCCGTCTCATCCAGGGTCTCAACACTGCTCCGTACCTTAGCCCTCTGCGAGACGTGGTTGAGGACGTACACGGGTTTTTGTTTCATGTTCACTGCCCGTTCCGCGGTGGTGAGTAAAAAGGCCCCGGCGGTATGGATCGGCATGTCGCAGTCGTAGATATTCATGGGCTTGCATATCCACCGCGCGGATAGGTACTCCTCAACACTTATTTTGAGATCATCAGGCCGGTGCTGATAGTAGTATCCCTCTGGAAACAGGGCACCGTTCTTGCGCTGGTTGAGCACGAAGGGGGCCATCCTGTCATGACTGGAGCCGTATTTGCGGCAATACTGGTCGAAACCATAGGCTATCTGGGGAATCAACTGCCAGCCCCAGGGATTGGTCCACTGACCAGGCCCGGACGCTGTGTCACCCGCCGCTGCCCCATACTGCCCGTACCGACCCGAGAAGTTGCCAGTGCCCCTGATTACCAGAACTGTGCTGGCCTCACCGTCGCCGACGACCTGGGCCCCGGCGCACAGAGCGGGAGAGATGCAGGCCGGGGTATGATATGTGGCCTTTACGTTTTTCAACCCCATGTTCTTGACGATCCAGTCCGCGGATACGCCTGTAAGACCATCGTCGGGGTTGTCCGTTGGCTCATACGCCTTTGCAAAATCTTCCGGTATCGGGTTCGGCGCCCAGGGGCTTCCCATGCCCTGCGGGCAGGTGACCACGCCATCGACTTCGTCTCTGGAAATCCCGGCTTCGTCCAGGGCCTTCTGGGCCGCACTGATAGCCCAGGCACCGACGCTGGTATCCGCGGTTTCGTCCCAGCGCCGAGCCGTCGGGGAGTTGCCTATTCCGACGACGGCTACCTTACCGCGATGCTCCCATACACCCAGACCCTCCTGGCTTCGATTTCTTGTGGTTGGAAACCATCCGGTTGGTGCCATTTTCACCCTCTCTCTGCGTGATGCCTTATGCCAATTATGGTAGACCAGAGCGGTCTAACCAACCACCCGCCACTCGTGTATCAACTGGCCGGGCCCTACCTCCTGGAAGTCCACTAGGACACTGGCCCCAACAGGGACCTGGTCCACCGGTGTCCCGGGCAGGTGCGATAGGAACTTGATTGCAGGGTCTTCTTCCAACTCTATCACCACTATGTTGAACGGCTGGTCTGCCTGGAGCAGCCTGATGCGGGAGTCGTGCATCACGCAATAGCCGTTCACCTTGCCACGCCCGCTCACCTCGCGCCACTCCAAATTATGCTCAGAACCGCATTCTGAACACGTCTGCTCCGGGGGATATTGCATCCTGTTGCACGCCGTGCAGTTCTGCACCACCAGTCGCCGCTCGTTACAGGCATCCCAGAAGGGCTTGCTCAACTCATCCGGGACAGGGGCTTGCTTGGGCAACGCTCACCTCCGCTCGAAAATACAGGACACGGGCATAATAAGGCACGATTTTGAGATAGTCAATCTTCTGTAATCGTACGGTATACGGCGGCACTCCATCTGTGTAATTCATCACAATGACTGAATACACCCCTGTATCCACGTATCGTCTTCCAGATAGCGCAATCGGCTGATTGCGTTTTTCGTCACGGTATGGCGGCTTCCAGTGGTCCAGGGACAGCGGGTCTTCTTGTGGATACCCGATATGCTGATGATACCGTGATGATGTCTTGTGGAGAAACTAGTTGTTGGCCGCGCCTTCCCGTATCCAGGTCTCGATGAGCGCGATCTCATCCAAGGACATGGATGGCCTGTTCAGGGGCATTCGCGGCTGTATCTCTCCCTTGATACGCTGCAACAGGGTGCTATTTGACGTGTCGCCTGGAATTACGACCCTGCCCCATGAGCTGCCAGACAGCAGAGTGCCGTAAGAGTCCAGGTAGAGGCCTATCTGACCCCCGTGGCATGAGACGCAGTCCTTTTTCAGAAGCGGGGCTATGTCTTCGCGGTAGCTCACGGTGGCTGAACCTCCAGGGGTGGCTGTAGGAGCGGGGGTCACTTCAGGGCGGGGCGCAATTGGTCCCATGTGTCCCATCATGCCGCAGGACCCTGTGGCAAGGGCCATCGGCAACAGGAGAAGGAGCAGATACCAGCGCGCTTTTCCGAGCATCGTTCTCATCAGACCAATCATAGAACAAGCTGAGGGAATTGCCCATATGGAACAGGGCCAAGCCGTGGAAACAGCCCAGTCGACTTCAGGCTTTGTCAGTATTTGATATGATCCGCTACTGCCCCACGATTGATTGCCCTTGCACACTCTTTCGATGACATTGATGCAGCACGGCGCGGGAGACATCGTGTTATGATTTGGCACTATATGCGGCACTGAATTACGGCGCGGCCAAAATAACAATTTGAGGAGAAGTTACATGAAGAGAGTAGGTATTGTTTCACTGGTAGGATTGATCGCTATACTGGTCGCAGTGGGCCTGATGGCATTCCGTCCTAATGTGCAGGCTGCGTCGGTACCGAATGGTAATGCTCAGGTGGACCTTTTGATCGAACTGGGAACTGGGATGGGCGCCGGACGGCACTGGTCCTAATACCATGGCTGATATGATCCAAGTAGTGCGAGAAAATGGCACCTTCCAAGTTGACTCGTTCTTTGATATTTCCTACATCTCGAATATAGGGTCGAGCGGTCTGGACGGCTACACCTTCACGGTTGACTCGTTCTTCGATGTCGAGTACAGAGTCTCGTCGATTGACACCGAGATGGTTTCACTTTCGCTGAGCGCAAGCCCCATCTTTGGCGATCCAGACTTCGATGTTCGAGCACTGGATGCTGTAATAACGGCCGTCGCTGAGGCCGGTGGCCACGTGCACTATGGGCACGTCACAGTACTTAAATAGAGCTGAGCGCACCCAACTTAATTGATGGACCGAGGTAATGCCAGGGCAGCCGATTGCCCTAGCCATTACCCGCTTGTTCGTTATAGAATTCCAACGGGATAGATTCCGGCCACACGAAAGAGGAATTACTGATGGTAAGACCCACCTGGTTTGCCAAGCATCCTCCAGCATGTACATGTGCCAGCTGTGAAGAAAAGCGGTTCATACTCCGACAAAACGGGAAGGTTGGACGGAACGAAAAGTGCCCGTGCGGAAGCGGCCAGAAATACAAGAAGTGCCACGGGCAGTGAGGCCGCTGGCCCGCGTGCATTTCGTCAAATATTGTGATATAGTTTGCGAAGTGACCTTACAGTGCTAGATGTTGAAAAGGGTGTGTAACTTCTTTTTACGTGCCCGTTCCCCCATGTAATCCTCTGTCCGAGCCACGAATTTAAGAAGAAGGTACATACTCATAGCTACGTCGTACGTTACACCAAATCGAGATTCGCATAATAACAACTACAGTAGACCGAATTTTCGCCGCTTCCGCGGCCTTCCCCCCAGGAACGAATCAGCAAGACCCCCCGCCTCGGCATCTGAGCCACTTCCCAGGGATAAGAAGTTTGGAGAGTTGGATGTTTCTGCCCCAATTTCCATTGCACTGCAAGAAATGGGGTATGAACAGCCGACGCCTATCCAGATCAGGGTCATCCCTGCCCTCCTGAACGGCAAGGACGTTGTAGGCCAGGCGCAAACCGGGACTGGTAAGACCGCTGCCTTTGGAATACCTCTGCTTGAGTCCATCAATACTCTTCAATCAGAAGTGCAAGCGTTGGTGCTCACGCCCACCAGAGAATTGGCCGTTCAGGTTACGGCAGAGTTGGCCCGCATTGGGCTAAACCGAGGTATCCGAGTCGTGGCAATCTATGGGGGTCAGAATATCGACCGCCAGATACGCGACCTGAGACGCGGTGCCCATATTGTGGTTGGAACCCCCGGTCGGATGCTTGACCATCTGAGAAGAGGCACCCTTAGTCTGCGCACCGTCGAACTTGCCGTCCTTGACGAGGCCGATGAGATGTTGGACATTGGCTTCGCAGACGACATCGAGGAAATACTGCGTCAGGTCCCCGACTCGCGGCAGACGGCCCTATTTTCGGCCACTATGCCAACACCCATCCGTCGAATGGTCGCCAAGCACCTGAAGTCCCCAGAGTGGATCAGGGTTGGCGAAGAGTCCCAGACCGTGTCTGGAGTGGATCAGATCTACTATGAAGTGGCGATGCGAGACCGCAACGCCGGCCTGAAGGAACTCCTGATAAAAGACCACGAAGGTCAGACGATAATATTCTGTCGGACTCAGCGGGGTGTGGAGCGAGTAGCGGAATTTCTAGACCGATCTAGCTACACAGTGGCGGCAATCCATGGGAAAATGAGCCAGTCTCAGCGGGATCGGGCTATGCAGGGCTTCCGCTCTGGGAATGCAAACCTTCTGGTGGCCACCAACCTTGCATCCCGTGGCCTGGACATCCCCGCAGTATCTCGAGTAATCAATTACGACCAGCCGCAGAACGTTGAAGAGTACGTGCACCGTATCGGCAGGACCGGCAGAATGGGCCGTGGCGGTGAGGCGATTACGTTTGTTGGTGAGTGGGACTTCGATGCTTTCGAGCAGATCAAGCGCCACGTGGGCAACGATCTGAAGCGTGGAAACCTCGCTATCTACAGCCGTCGCTAAGACGTACCTGACCTGTGCCGGCCCAGGCATCACCGCATAAGACAAAGCAGTGATGCCTGATTCGAGCCTTACTAGGCCGCCGCGCGGCCGCCCTCCAGGTCCAGAAGACCAAGGCGGTACGCAAGCACCACCGCGTGAGTCCTGTCGTTGGCATACAGCTTGTCCAAAATGTGGGTCATGTGGTTCTTTACCGTTTGATCACTGACGTGGAGCTGGCCCGCTATCTCTTTATTGGACATCCCTTCGGCAACCTTGCGTAGAATTTCCACCTGCCGACAGCTAAGCCCACTGGTTTTTAGACTTCTCAAGATTGCCCCCCTGAAACTTGGCCGATGATTTGGGTTCGTTTCGTATTTTTCGATAGTTGGGTTTCCGACGCTTTCAGAGAACGTCAGCACTTGACATCGATATAATGACTATGTACACCGGCTATAGTCGTTCTTATTTTAGCCACATAGCCCAGGGGCACGCAATGAACAAACGAGTATCAAAGTCGCTCTTCAAAGCGAAGGCTCTGGAGTATATGCGTGAGATTCAAGAGACAGGTGACCCTCTGGTAATAACCGACCATGGCAATCCTGTACTCAGCATACTGCCCTTTAGAGACGAAGAAGAGCATGCCAGGCAAGCGCTTCTCAACTCTGTGCGGCATTATGATTTGCCCACGGAACCGGTAGACACAGAGACCTGGGAGGCCTTGAATTGATCGTCTTAGCTACCCATGCATGGATATGGTGGGTCAGCAGTCCCAATATGCTCTCTGAATACTGTAAGAGGGCCATACAGGTCGCATCCGAAGAGGGCCAGATTTACGTCTCATCCATTAGTGTATGGGAGGTGGCTCATCTAGTGAAAAGAGGAAGGCTAGAACTCACCATGGACGTAGATGACTGGTTGCGCCACGGCGAGGCCTTGCCAGAGATCCACTTCGTACCAGTCAGCCACAACATTGCGTTAAAGTCAGTCCACCTGCCAGACTTCCCATCTACCGATCCCGCAGACCGCATCGTAGTGGCCACAGCCTTGGCTCTAGGAGCGCCTCTCGTCACAATGGACGAGCATATGCAGGCCTACGGCCAGGTGGCGACTATTTGGTAGGGAATGCCCTCACAGCCGAGCCTTGGCCTCGTCCCAGGGATTTGCCAGACTCTCCTCAATTTCCCGAATGATGACGTTCTCGCAACAAGTGTGCTAAAATAAATAAGACAAGATGTCATAATGACCCACTTGGAGGTACTCTTGGCTGACATACTGGGGGTAGGAGAGGCAAAAAAACGATTCTCGGAGTTAATGAGTCGGGTGGCCTACAGACGAGAGCGATTCATAATAGAGCGGCATGGCAAGCCAATGGTTGCGCTGGTCTCAGCAGAGGATCTAGAGCGATTGGAGCAGGAGTCCGTGGCGTCTATTGGCCTGTTGGCCGCCGTTGGCGCCTGGTCAGAATACCAAGAGCTGGACCAAGTCGTGGAGGACATTTACAGGCAACGAGAACAGGTTCAGGATCGACCTGTGGTCTTGGAGGACTAAGGGTGTACCTCTTCGACACCGACGTGCTGAGCAATATCCTCAAACAATCTCCATTGCCCAGTCTGATCGCCAGGCTTGCCGTGGTTCCATCAGAGGATCAGTTCACGTCCGCCATCACAGTCGGCGAAATGGTTTACGGCGCATTCCGGAGCCCACGTCGAGACCACTTACTGCAGCAACTAGAGGAAAGGGTCTGGCCTAACGTCCGTGTGCTCCCCTTCGACCGAAATGCCGGTGAAACGTATGGTCGGCTTCGCGCTGACTTAGAGCGACTTGGAACACCCGTGGCAGAGCCGGATCTGCGCATCGCTGCTATCGCTATGACCCATGACTTAGCGGTGGTCACCGGCAACGTCCGCCATTTCGTGCGAGTGCCAGGGTTGCGAGTAGAGAACTGGCTAGCTCCCTCATAAGGGAGGGATGGTTCTCAGTATCCCTTTCGTTAATAGGATCGATCATGTTAACAGCAACTGGCGGGGATCGACTCAGAGGTCGTACCACCACCCTCCGCTGGCCCCATAGCCGAGTGCGTCCCGCTCACCACCGAGAAGGATGCCCATGTCCTGGCGGCGGCGCTTGAGTGTGGCGCCACCTACCTCCTGACGCTGGATCGCCGCCACCTCCTCAGCACTGATGTGCTAGCAGCAGGGCTTTCCGTTCAGGTGATGACGGCGGGCGATTTCCTCAAAGCGATCGCATTTTGCGTGCCCGAGTATTATCGACATCGGCTAATTGGGCCAGCCATTCAGAAAGCTGTGGATTCAAACTGCCCGCATCTCTTATTGTGATTTCTCCCGTCTCCCTCGGAATGGAATCCATTAACCTCCTCACGAAGACATAAATCAAACCGTGATTTCCGAAGGGCGCCGAGCTTTTTGTTTCAGTACACGTGTTCTATAATAAAAGCACAATCACAAGCACTGTGGGCAAGTTCGTAGCGCCTCCCGTTACATGTGCCTTGGAAGCACATAGGGAGAACATCGAAGGAGACGAGTAACCGATGGCTGATAATAAAAACGATCCGATAGACTGGGGAGGCTCGGACTTCATACGTATCCGTGACGCCCTGATCGGAAAGACCCACGGAGATAATTATCGGCACCTGGTAGTGCGCATCGCCTTTTTGAGGGAGTTCTGGAACGACGTAGATGTCCAGGCACTCGTAAGCCGCTGGGCCAAGGACACGGGTCTGGAAGAGGCAGCCCTCAGAGTGGCCTCCTGCGGCAAACGGCTTGCCGAGTTAGCAGGCTTGGAGCACAGGGGAGAGTTGCTCAATAGAGAGGCCTTCACGGTCGACGAGCAGAATGTCCAGGGATTCAGAGAAGGTATCGCTGAGTACATGGGGCTCTACCGCGCATACTTTGAACGTGTGAGAATCCTCGGGGATACCTTCCCCAGCATCAGCTCGGAGGCAATCAATTTCGTCAACGTGGAATTGGGGCTCCCTTATCCTTGGCTTGCATTTGCACTATTGGAAGGCTTCATCTACGCGGTTACCGGAGTGGCCTTGGGGCTAAAATTCCAAATCGACACCTCGTATGAGCCAACGCCATTATCCGAGATAGAAGCCCCCATGCTCGAGATATCTTTCCGCACTCGCAATCTGGAAAGTGTAGAAGATGCGTTGAGTCGGCTCGGTGAAGAGCTCGGCAATGGCGCGGCGTATCTGCTAGAGCCAGTCCTGCCGGATGGCAAGATCCCAGACCGTCGCCTATATGCCCTTGAGGGCTATGCCAGGTGGTATTGTCGATATTAAGTCAAGAAAGAGAGCATCAGGTGAATAGCCAAAGGCGAGTTCGGGAATCGCGATAGACGTAAAGATATCTACGATGGCATTAAGAGGGCAAGAGAGATTCTGGGGCTGACACAATTCTCGTTCTAGACTTTACAATTGGCTTCAGATCCTGGTGGGATCATTACCCTCGACTGAATGGCACAGACTATAGTTGTAGGCCATGCGTCCTGCCCCTGTGGAGATTTCCACGAGCCTATCTCTCCACACTATGCAAGCTAGGGACAGATGATACGCTTGTGACATGCCCGCTGGATGGAGGGCCATGCAGGAAGGAGGATCGCACTAGAATGACTTCTGCCAAGAAGGTTGCAGCCAATAAGAGAAACGCGTCTAAGTCCACCGGACCGAGAGATACTTCTAAAACTCGCTTTAATCCCGTGACTCACGGAATTCTCACAAGTCCAGCGAATTTGACAAATGTATTCGGGAAGGAGGAAGCGGCACTCCTCAGGCGCATCACTAGAAGATTCTTTATCGAGTTGGCTCCAGTAGGGATCCTAGAACAACTTGAGGTAGAGAAGCTTGCATTATACACAATACGATATCAGAGAGCCCTAAGATTCGAGAGTGATTCTATCATGGGGAAGAAGGAAGGACACCATGTTCTAACATTGATGGACCTAGCCCATGCTGCTGGAATGCCTCGGAAGGATGACGATGAAGACGAGTCTTTTTCGGGCGTATCTCCAGATAAGAACGGTATTCGATATGAGACTTCTCTTGAACGAGGATACGGAAGGTCGCTCGACGGGCTTCGGCAGCTTCAAATAGCTCGCCTTGGTCGGCAGCCGGTATACCCTGCTGCACCTAATGACGTGCCTAGGTCTGATCTCACCTAAGCAATGTTGGTAACAGCCGCCGTTTGGCCACAACCCGAAGAATAGCGTCGACGTTCTTGACCTCCTTCATTATGTAAATCTGGTGCCCATCTGGCTGGGGGTCGCAATGGATATCCGACGCCTCCGGGCTGGCAATTAGATCGCAAACAGGAGCCGTAACTCCCATACCCCGTAATGTCACCAGGAACCTGCACCACACTCATTGCGGAGTCCCACGGCCGATACTCCGGCGTGATCTCAGCAAGCCTGGCCTTAATCTGCCGCGAATCCAGCGAGGGAAGCTCCTCTAAAAACGCCTCTACAGCAGCAATCACGCCGGACTGGAGCTCGCGCTGTAACACCATCAGCTTCTCGTATCCGGGATAGCTGGAGATCTCCTCGACGTCATACAACTCTCCCGTGAGCTTCCCCCCGGGCCGAAGTCCGGTGAAGGAAATGTCGATGTTTTCATATGGCTTGAGGCCCGATAATGTAATCATGGTCTCCGCCAGTGTAACTATGCGCACGGGCTCACCCGTGTGCAGAATAAAGATTTCGCCTCCAGTTCCCACCGCACCCGACTGCAGTATGAGGCTCGCGGCCTTAGATATGCTCATGAAATAGCGCTGTACATCGGGATGGGTAACGGTCATGGGAGCCCCTTGGGTTATCTGTGCCTACCCAGGAGACCGCCGGGAGACGCTTCTCAGACTTCGATGGATTAGCCATTCCAGTTTAATCTTCCAGAACTCTAGATGGCTATCTTGACAGTTGTTTAAGATAGAAGTAACCTGAACTGAGGAGGGAAGAAATGAAGCGGAAGATAGGTACCATTCTCGAAGAAGACCTTGTACGCCGTGCGAAGATCCGCGCGGCGGTGGACGGTAAGCCACTCCAAAGAATCCTCGAAGAGGCTCTCCAAGAATACCTAGAGATTCGGGACAGGCCGAAAAGGGCAAGAGTAGTAGCTTCGACGTGGAGCACGATTAATGCCGACGCAGCTCTGGTGGACGCAATTCTGGAAGAGGAGAGCGCCCTTGAGGCTTGAGGAGATCGAACGCGGTCAGGCCGTGTTTATCGATGCAAACATCTTTATCTACCACCTGACCGGCCGTTCAGAAGCATGCAAGGCCTTCTTGGAACGATGTGAGGTAGGAGAGATACGGGGATTCACTGGTGCCCATGTTATTCTCGAAGTGCTGCACAGATTGATGATGTTGGAGGCGGTACAGCAGGGATTAATCTCTCCCGGCAACTTGGCCCGACGACTGAAGGAACACCCTCAAATAGTCAAGACGTTGACCGAGTACAGCAGACATGTCAGCAGAATCCCTGAAATGAAAGTGGAAATACTGAATCTGGAATTGGAGCTCATCCAGGCTAGCCAAGAGGTTCGGCGCAGTACCGGCCTCTTGGTCTACGATTCCATTACGGTTGCTATGATGGAAAGGGCCGGGATGAACACCATCGCCACCCGGGACCACGACTTCCTAGATGTTCCTGACTTGCAGGTATATGTGCCTGAGGATACTTAATCTGATGTTGTTAGCCAGTGAGAGGTCTCCGGGCTGGCAACTAGAACATGAACAGGAGCCGTAACTCCCCTACCCCGCTATGTTCCCAGGAACCTGCACCACACTCATTGCGGAGTACCACGGCCGATACTCCGGGGTAATCTCAGCAAG
>JAQBZZ010000072.1 GCA_027622595.1 Chloroflexota bacterium | reverse complement strand
AGTTTCTTGTCGCGCATGTCCGCTGTGTGACGCCAAGTTCGTGCTGTGAGTTTGAACCTATTGGTGCCTCCGAGGAATACGCCCTTGATCCTCTCGTCCTTCAGGGCCTCGCAGACGCGCCCCCAGAGCGGCTGTAGGTGCATGCCGTCCTGCACCGCCAGATACCACGGCAGTGCTGGCAGGCGGTCGATCTCGGCCATCGACAAGTCCAGAGACTCTTCGCCGCCGCCGACTATGTCTGGTAGCACGGCCATGATACATCCACCTGTCTCTGTGGCTCTCTCGGCACGGATACGGAATTCTGGTACGTCGAGTCGGCGACCCTTCAGGTGGTCGGCGTACGCTCCGTTGTCGAGGCCCCACGGTTCGCCAGGATAAGGTGTCGGCTTGGCACCGACAAACATCCTACCCCATCCTCGACCTTGAAGAGCCGCCACCATAGCGTGGCTCCGGCTGTCTCCGGTAAGGACTATCATGGCTTATTAGTCATTGGTATACCCTGACTCCTCCCACCATTCATCTGCCTTGCGGATCTGCCGTTCCTTATGTAGATCCTTAGCCACCTTGGCCCAGTGGGATGGGAGGGAGGGGCCATTGGACAGGTCCCTACTCTCTACGCCTGCTGCCTCCAGGATCTCGTCATAGGTGCACCCAGCGTAGCACCAGACCAGCACCTTGCTATTACCCTGGCGTATGCACAGGGAGGGAGATCGGTCGGCGTGGGCTGGGCAGCGGGCCATAAAGAAGTCACCTTGTGCCCTACCGCCCAACAGGTCACTGAGCCCTTGGGCTGTCATTCTCTACCACCTCGGCCATGAACAGCAGGGCCATGATGCGCCACTCATAGATCTCAGCATACCTCTCGGCAGCATCGTCAGACCACCCTTCGTATTTGTAGAGCCATGAGCCCTCATCATGTTTTGCTGGGGCCATCCTGCGTGCGTATGCCCGCGTGGCTGGACTTTGGTTGTCTTCAAAGTACTCGGCGCGTCTATCTATCCAACTTCCGGCAATAAAGTCGATTGCTCTGCACGAGTGCTCTTCCTCTCCGGATTCGATCATCTTGGCCGCTTCGCGGTATATCTGAGCCTTAGTCATTCCAGCCTGCCTATCTCTCCGTTTGCCCTACGTACACGGTATGCCTTCAGCGTCTCCCTGAAGTGCGCTGCCAGTTCTATCCTATCCCGGTCGGTCATCTTCAGCAGCTCCCTTGCCTTGACCTTGAGGGCCTCGTAACGCTCCTCACCAAGTTCCTTGCGGACGAACTCGATGTGGTCCAAGGGCCGTTGGTCGATGTCGTTGTGGCACCTACGGCACAGGGCGAAGGCGTTGTCCATGTCCCACCTGACGGACCCTCTGCTCCTGCCGATGCTGTGGGCGCAATCCAAGCGACCAGGATCGTGCCGAAAATTACCGAAACAAATCCGGCACGTATAATTGTCCCGCTCCCGTATGACCTGGGAGAACAGGGCGTCTATCGTGGCTCGCTTAGGTCGCTTAGGCATTGTTCCCCTACGCCCTCCAGTTTGTCGGCTTGTGCTCTAAGAAAATCCGCAGGCAAGCCTGCTGGTCCCTCCTTATTCTCTTCGTCAAATTCGGACGCAAGACTCCTAATCTCTGCCGCCACGGCCTCTACCACATTACGCAGGCTCTCGTTCTCGGCCTTGTGGGCTTTTCTGAGTAGTTTAGAGGCGTCATACCGCCCCAATTCATAGGCGGCATGTAAGGCTTCTTCATCCATCATGCTTCGGCTCTCCATATCTCACAGCCTGCCCATTTGGGGGAGGGGCGAGGACACCGGGAAGCTCCCCAGCATTCCCCCTCGCCCCTCTAGAGGCGCTGCCCTTCCACGGGAGGGCGTGTCCCTCCCTGAGCCCCCGCCTACTCAGGCTCTACAACAGCGCCCCTACTGACATGCTATGACTGGTGCCATATTTCCTGGAGCGGGCTCTGAGGCTCCTTTGGGTAAATATCACTGCACAGTTCCTGCAAAGGAGATGTGGTGTGTCTGTGAAAATATCCCACTCCTGACAGTCACGTTGTCCGCACAAGGCTCTTCCGCGAATGATGATGTGCAGTTTTCGCATCAGCGCCCCTGTTCTTCCTTCTCAACGAAAATCCTTCCCCTCTCAACCATACTGCAAATTTTCACCGCACAGGCCCTGCAAAGAATAGAGGAACTGTCCTCAAGAACATCCCACTTCTGCCAAGGATTGGCATAGCAGTTGCCGCACAAGGTGTTGTGGGGGTGCCGATGGTGTGGAATATGCTTCCTGTGCTTCATCAGAAGGGCATCCCGTCCTCGCTCTCGGACCCATCAGCGGGCTTGGAGCCGATCAGATGCAGGGCCTTGTACTTCAGGAAATCTCTGGATGCTCCATGCCGGTCCATTGCGATGAACAGACACGCCGCCTGTCCGTGGATGAAGTCGTCGCTGTAGTCGCCCTTTGAGTACTTGTGAAGCATGGTATCCATACACGCTTCCCGAAGTGCCTCCACATCCTTCATCCACGGGCCGTTATAGGCCCCAGAAGGCCGCTGTGCTGCGACAGGAGGCTGGGCTGTGGCCTGGGTGGCCTGCGGGGCCTGTGGTGCGGCTTCTTCGAGGCTCTGGCCGTTGATGGTCCAGTACCACGGCTTGCCTTTGCGTACTGCCGTAAATGTCTGGCCGTCTCCGATCGGAGAAACGGCATCGACGAAGGCCCACTCGTTGGCCTGATGCTTCTCCTCGCCGGGGGGATTGAACCAGATGGTACCCTGGTTGATGCCGTCCGTGTTCGCCGGGGTGAATGACAACTGGATGTACTTGGACCCAGTCTTCTCGTACGTCCCGCGCCTATCAACGCTGCACGTGTACGTCTCACCGATCTCGAACTTGCTGCAATACGTTGTGGGTGGACGATCTTGCTGTGACATCTTTTTCTCCTGTGTGACTGTGCGTGTGGTGAGCCATTCATCCCACTGCGCTCTTTTTAGGGGTGGCTCTCTTGGATCTGTTATTGGGTCGCTGCTTTGGTACTCTCCTGGTTGGATTTGTCGTCACCTCCCCTCAACAGTTCGTCCTGTGCGATCAGATAAATCCGGTGCATACCTTCCAGTTCTGGCTCTTCGTGACAGTAGCGCGCCTCTGAGCGTTCTACGGACAGCACCTGCATCCATTCCGTGCTACTCTGAGTCCATGTTTCCACGAGATTGCAGGTCTGCCACCCAGCTATATGTGACCCACCACCGGGCCATGCCTCCACCCATTTAGCGAGTATGCGACTGGTCATGCGTTCCTCCCCATCATGGTTTCTCCTGTGCCCGGAAGGGCGCGAGAGCGGCGCGGGCGATGCCTGCTGCGGAACCGTGGCCTGGCTTGAGGTAGTCCTTTCGCGCAATCCGCTTCAACGCTTCCGTCAGGCGTTTGTTGTCGGCCTTGAGTGCTTCCACTTCTTTCATGCGTTCCTCCCATCGTAAGTCGGTTCCTTGCCAAACTGCGAACTCCACCACTTGCCGTATCGACACCGCGCTACCAACTCGCCGCACTCACTGCGGATCTCGATGATGTTGTTGTCTACGATGTCCTGTGCGATGCCCATTGCTTCGGGCATCGACGAGGCTTCTCCCCTTACTACGCAGACGGTAAAAAGAGGGCGACTCTCAGCGCCCATGCCGGGGGGAGCGGACACCCGCGACGGGGCACCCGCCTTGGTATTGACCCAAGGAACCGGGCTATCGTTCA
>JAQBZZ010000026.1 GCA_027622595.1 Chloroflexota bacterium | reverse complement strand
TACCACCCCAAAATCTCTCGGGTTTATTAGGCCTCAAAAAGTGTCCAAAATCGCTGACGTCTTACAGACCGCCGCTTTAGCAGACCGACGTTAGGGCATTCTAACTCCACACGAAGTCGAAACACACCAGGTGGAGATCCTCCCGCGACAGCGGGACATCTCGATCATTAGTGCCCTTTGTAGAACCACCGTCTGAGTCGGCCAGTTTGCTAATGAAGACTACTAGGGACTGAATGTCCGGGTCGGTCTGGAATTCCTCGTATGCTCCGCGCAGTTCCCAGACGGCCGTGTGGGTCATGGGCTGGCGGAGGCGCTGCATCGCTTCCCTAACATCGGCCCGCTTGACCGCAGGGCTATTCAGGTAACTCCGGAGAAGTGTGATCACCGTTTGTTGGAGGGGATCCAGGACCTTTGGAGCCGCCTCAAGGGCCTGCTGTTCTTGCACCGAGGCAAGGATGTCTGCGATCACCTTCTCCTGTGCGGCAAACACGTCTGCGTCACCTACCACTCGCGGCGTATCCGGCGAACATGCAATGAGGTTGGTAATGAGGAAGCGGTTGTCCACCATCCTGTCGCGCTTCAGGTCATAGAAGCGCCAGAAGTGCCTGCGACCTTCGCCACGGCCTCCGGGGGCGGTGAAGTAGAAGAATATCCCCCGCTCTCCTTCCTTCGCCAGGGTCCGGACGTGTACCTCAGACGGGGGGATGGGAAGTTTTTCAAGACCCCAGCGACTTCTTTGGTCGTGGCAGAATAGCAAGGGGGTGATCCCCGGACAAGGCTGGGGCCTCTCGAAAGGGAGGCCCCTTGACAATACAAGGGTTATCCCTATAATGATATTCATGACCCACGGAAAAAACACGCAAATGGTAGGCGCACGGGTCCAGGATCCCGTTGCGGATAGGGTAAGAGCCTTGGCCCAAAGCGAAGGACTCACAGTTTCCGAGTGGATCGGGCGAGCCATCAAAGAGTATCTGGAAAGGGAGAACCATGCTGAGCGCACTGATCTACGCCAGAGTTAGTACTCCGGGGCAGGCTGAGGACGGCCTGGGGCTGGAGGCCCAGCTTGAAGCATGTCGCCAGGTTGCCGAGCGCTACGAATTCACAGTGGCCCCAGAGCACATCATCACGGAGCAGGGCTCTGGTGCGTTTCTGGAGCGGGAAGGGCTAGACAGGGCCAGGGCCATCGTGCGAAGCAAGCGGGTGTCGGCTCTGATTGTGTACGACACCGACAGGCTCTCCCGTGAAGAGATTGGGACAGTGATTGTCCTCTCGGAGGCCCAGCAAGCTGGCGTCACCATCTACACTCGCTCTGGTCCCGTGGATACCACCAGAGAAGGCAATCTTATCTCCTACGTGCGTTCCTATGCGGCGGCGCTGGAGAAGGACAAAATCAGGCAGCGCACAATGGACGGGAAGAGGCAAGCCGCCAAACAAGGCGTCCTGCCCGTGGGCACTGGCTCTGGACTGTTCGGGTACGACTACACCCGGCGGGACAAGGCTGGAAAGCGGCCACAGAGCCGGGCTATCAACGACGGTGAGGCCCAGGTGGTACGGCGCATGTTCGGCATGGCACTGGAGGGCTTGGGGCTGAGCACCATCGCCACCATATTGAACAAGGACAGCATACCAAGCAAGCAAGGCAAGTCCTGGCATCCAAGGACTGTGTACAGTGTCCTGTCCAATCCGTCGTACATGGGGGTCACAAGGTACGGGGCTGAAAGCACGAAGCTCCTAGCAGGTGGGCATAGGGAGAGGCGCAAGCGGGACGAATCAGACGTGGCGATGATCCCAGGATTCACTCCCGCTATCGTGGATGCGTCCACCTTTGAACGGGTACAGCGCCACCTTGCCAGGCCCAGGCGCTCAGGCCATGCTCACGCGCCGTACATGCTGAGCGGCCTGCTCACATGCGCCGACTGCGGGACTAGCTTGACGGGCCAGAAGATGCGGGGCCAGTGGCGGTACTATGTTTGCAGGGCCACGTCTCCCACCTCCATCAGGCCACGTCTTTGCAACGCAAAGCGGACTCGGACGGAGAGTTTGGACGAACGGGTATGGAAGGCCGTGTCCAAGGCCGTCGGCAGCTCTGAATTCATCTACAACAGGCTCCTGGCCCTCCAGGACGCCCCGGTGGAGGGCGATTCGGAGGCGATGGCGTCGGCCATCAAGTCCAGGATAAAGACACTGGCACTGGAGGAGCGCAACCTGGTGGCGGCTCTCAGGACAGCGCCCAGCGCGGCTGAGGGCATCACGGGAGAGTTGGAGAAGATAGCCAGTGAGAAGAAGAGCCTGGAGCGCCAGATTAAGGCCCTATCGGAGGCCAGTCACAACGGCCATGTGGCGGTGACGATGGAGGCGGTCAAGGCGTTCTGTGGGGCGGTCAAGCCGTTCCTCAAGGCGATGGACGTGGAGACGCGGCGGGAGCTTCTGTCTTTGCTAGGGTTCGAGGCCGTTGTCAAAGACACCGGGGAGGTGGAGGCCAGTATAGCCGCTCCACAGGCACAAAACGTATTCACCACTGGACGAACATGGGCATTATCACGTGGACGTAGTCCTCGTTGCCTACGGGTTTGACCACGCCTGGGCTGGAAGGAGTGGTGGTCTCCAGGGCCACTTCGCCTCTCTCCATAATCGAGAGTACATCGGTCAGATAGCGGCTGCTGAAGGCTATCTTTGCTTCGTCGCCATCTATCTTGGCGTCTATCTCTCCCAGGTTGTCCCCAGTCTCTTCGGCACTGGAAGTGATCACCATTTTGCCACTCGTTCCATCGCCTCCCGGTATGATCTGGAGGCGGACAATACCCCCTCCGTCTCGGGCGAAGATGGAGGCAGCTCGGGCGGCTCTTGAAAACTCCTGGAGGTCTACTACGGCTCTGGTGCCGGAGCTCTGTGGTATGAGTTGAGCGTAGTTGGGAAAGGTCCCCTGGATGAGCTGGGAGACTATCTCCACTCCTTTTAGATGAACCAATATCTGACTCTTAGATGGAGTGATGACCAGTTCTACAGGTTCATCCTGGTCTACCAGCAAGCGTTGCAGTTCAGATAGGGTTCGTGCGGGGACTATTGCCTCTGCATCCTCGGGCGCCAGGTCCAAAAGAGGCCCTTTATATACTGCCAGGCGAAATCCATCGGCGCCGGCAAGTGTGAACTGCTGACCGGATATTTCTAATTTTATGCCGGTAAGGACGGGTCGAGTCTCTTCTGTGGCGGCGGCAAAGACCACCCGGCTGATGGCCGTTCGTAGTACTTGTGGGTCGATGCGAGCGGTTACACCCTCTTCAACCGTGGGAATGGGCGGAAACTCTTGAGCATCGGTGCCATTGATGTGGGCCTCAAATCGTGCGCATTGGAAGCGGATTCCCAAGGGCCTAGGAGTCAGTTCCATATTTACCTGTTCGCTGGGAAGGGAGTTTATGAAGTCCGTCAGGAGCCGCGCAGGTATGGTGAGTGCTCCTTCCTGCTCAACTTTGGCTCCCACCCACGTGGTGATGGCTAACTCAAGGTTGGTAGCCGACAGCTTCAGTCTGGATTGGTCGGTCTCCATGAGGACATGATGAGTAATGGGTAAGGTGGTGCGCGTAGCCACTGCGCGACTGACCAGTGCCAGTCCCCGGCTCAGGTTTTCTTGAAGACAGGATAACCTCATGTGCACATCCTCTGGAGTAGGTTGACCGTAGTATAATTCGGACACCATATACCGTCAACTAACCCTGGGCATCCCCAAAATAGAGTATATTTACTTCTAATCCAACAGTTGCGAAATGTCCTTCATGACCTTCGCCGCGTCCCAATCGATGGCGCCATCGTAATAGGCGCGCACTCGACCTGCCCTGTCTCCCAGTACTACCCTGTTTGTGTGGAAAACATCGTACTCGTGAATATGGACGGAGCCGTCTTCATGGGTATGCTTGTTGCTCTCATTTACCTGACCATACGCAAGCATAAGGCCATCGGTTATGACCCGCTGAATCACCTCTGGCGGGCCTGTCAGGAATCGCCACGCGTCGTGATTCACCCCATGTTTCTCAGCGTAGGAACGAAGTATATTGGGCGTGTCGTGTGCGGGATCCACACTAAACGATAGAAGAATCACCTCATTTCCCAAAAGGTCGTCATCTTCCAGGTCTGTCTGTATCTGTCCCATGCGGGGAGTCAACGTGGGGCAGAACTCGGTGCAGTTGGTGAAGATGAAGTTCGCCAGAAACACCCTGCCCTGCAACTCTTCGCTGGTGAAGTCCTGACCCATCTGGTCTGTAAGCGAAAAGTCGGGAATCTTTCCGTAAACGGGCAGGTCATTGGAGTCCTGGGAGCCACATGCTGCCGAGAGAACAGTGAGCACCAACATCATCAGCTCAAGAGGCCATCGATACATTCTGGAAGTCCACACCTTATGCAGCGAGGCTGCGGTCAATTACCAGACCCAGAAACAGCAGAGCCAGATAGAAGCTGGAATAGCGAAAGAGCCTCAATGCCCACAAACGTTCAAGCGAGTAGTACAGCCTTACTGCCAGGGCCAGGAGGATGATGCCGAGAGAAATCGCCGTGGCCAGGTACAGAAGTCCGAATAGGCCGAGGGCCGCAGGGATTACCGTTACAATCAGCAGCATTACGCTATAGCGAATAATCTGGCGACCCGTTTCTCGGTCGCCCTTCACCACAGGTAACATGGGAACGCCGACCTTCCTATAGTCTTCCTTGAGTGCCAGCATCAGGGCGTAGGCATGAGGCGGCGTCCAGAAGAAGACGATCAGGAAAAGGAAGATTGCCGAAACGTCTATCCCCCCTGTTATCGCGGCCCAGCCAATCATGGGTGGAAACGCTCCGGCTGCCCCTCCAATGACGATATTTTGAGGCGTCCGACGCTTCAAGAAGATGCTGTAGAACAGCACGTAATAGACCCAGGCCACCGCTCCCATTGCCAGGATCAGTGGACTGACCACTAGAAAGAACGGGATGGAGAGCAGGCTGATGGTTATGCCGAACACCAATGCATTTCTTGGGGTGACCTGTCCTGCCGGTAAGGGTCTGTTTCGAGTCCGCACCATGATAAGATCCAGCTCCCTGTCCACGTAGCAGTTCATGGCAGCAGCCCCACCGGCGCAGAGATAACCGGCTATCAAGACGGCCATGCCAGTTCCCCAGGAGATAGATCCGCCTCCCGCTGCCAGCATGCCGGCAGCGGTGTTTATGAGAAGAAGAAGGGCAATCTTAGGCTTGGTCAACTGGAAGTAGGCCTTGATTGTGTTGCCGATAAGCGGGAGGAGCGCTGTCTTCGGCCAGGCTAACTGGAAGTAAGCCTTCACTGTAGCCCTCCAGAGGGTGCCATACGCCTCTTCATTGTGGACGCCGTTGGCCCTTCGTCTGCCAGTGCACTACGCCATAAAGTGCCGATGAGGAGCATAGTGACCGCGAAGTACAGCACTGCTACGGCCAGATGTGCTGCCTGTAGTTCCGTTGGAAGCCCCAGCAACACATTGGCGATGCCAAGACCAATCTGGACTGCCAGCAGCGCGGTCATGATACCCATCATTACCGTGATCCCTTTATGCTGCACAGCGGTAGACTTTACAAGAGCCACCAGCATCAAGAGGCCAAACAGGAAGCCGATAACACGATGTGTCATGTGTATCCACTGTACTACTGCCATTTCTCCCGACGAATTCCCGCAAAGGGGTATATCGGTGCATGCGAATGCAGCTCCGTCTGTTCTGGTAACGTAGGCCCCTGAGAGAATCAGTACGAAAGCAGCGAGTCCCAGGGCCACCATCAGCAGACGGAAACTGTCCAACTGTTTGCTTTCACTAATCCCTTCGTTCAACCATCTGGGCCTTATGGCCACCGCCGCTATCAGCGCTAACATTCCCACAAGGCCAGTGGCGACGCCCGTATGAAACAGGGCTATCGCAGGCCGTATCTCAGAGAGGACAGTATACGCTCCCAGAAGTGCCTGAATGACCAGAAGTACTGCAGCTACCACTACCACGTAGATTGTCCTGCTCCGCGTTCCATATCGCATGAAGGCCGTCACGACCATCAGAATGGTGAATACGCCGGATACGGAGGCGGATAAACGGTGAAGGTACTCAATCCAGGGTGCAATTTCCCAGGGAGGAATAATCTGGCCGTGACATAGCGGCCAATCTGGGCAACCCAGACCTGAGCCGGTAACACGAACTATGCCTCCCATCACAACCGCCATGAGTGCGGTGATGAGGGTGGCTCCAGCCATGACGGGAAACAGTCGTCCTAGCCTCTGGCCCGATGCTCCTGTGACAGCCCTATTTCCTTTTGACTCAGCTTCGCTTTCCATATATTCTTTCCTGTCTCCCAACATAGCAATACCTGTCGACCTTCCCACGAAGTAGTCCGGCCTACGAAGTATTCTGGAATTCAGGTCTACCCTCTTTTTCCTCCCGATAAAACCAGCGCAGAAACACTGTACATATGGCGGGTAGGAAAATTACCAGCCAGGCCACCTTCATTATTATTCCACCAAGCTGTTGATCCGCCAAGGGGGAGATATCCCACACCCTTGGCGCAGCTTCGTAGAATGAGTATATGACATCGTTGGAAAAGGTGACTACCGCAAATAGCGGTGTCTGAGACAGGGATAATAGGACGAGATAGAGCATTTGGGCCGGGTAGGAGATACGCGGCAGCTCCGATAGGGGGCTCAAGACCGGCCACCATACTATGACGGCGGTAGCCATGAATATCAGGTGCTCAAGAATATGAAAGGCACGCCCATGCAATGCTCCTTCATAGAACACGGGAAAGTGCCACAGGGCGAATACTCCGTTGAACAGGGCAAAGGCCACCAGCGGAAGTGTGAGGAAACGCCCCAGTTTCAGCACCATGCCGGGGCCAACCAGGGGGCGCAGCAGCCATCCAGGCGTGCCCAGGAGCAGCAAAGGCAGCACCACAAGGGTGAGCATTATGTGCTGTGTCATGTGAGCGCTGAATAGGTAGTTATCGCTGAGTTCGTGTATGGGGCCGGCCAGAGCGAAGAGCATTAGTAACACGCCGGTCATGAACGAGACAACCTGCCAGCGGCTGGCTCTGGTCAGTTCAGACTGGACAAGGCGTCCACGCAGGGGGCCGATGTAGAGCAGGTAGAGACCTGCGAGCAGAAGCAACCCACCATAGAGGTCCGGATGCCAGTGCCAGGCCCACCAGGAAAACTCGGCATGGGAGCCAGGGCTCAGAGAGAGAGTCGGTTTAATAGGTACGGTCCACACTCAGAGAACTCCAATGGCCTCATAATACAAAAATGGCATTCGGCACAACACAGGGTTGGAGAGAGATGCTAAAGAGTTGACCTGTCTCTCGTTGGATGCAGCGAAAGGGGTGTCAGAGCAATGCTCCAAACAGGGCCATCAGGGAGAGGATGACAAAAGTCGCCAAAAGCAGTCCACCCCCAAACAACCATGAAAAGAGTCGCTCGTCGAACTTCAGGTGCATGTAGAACATCGCCACCAGAACGAATTTAACCGCGGAGAGCACGATGAAGATGGGAATGAGCGCATCTTCGATGGCTTCGACATAGAAAATCCCTACCTCAAACGCCGTAATTGCTCCCAAATTCGCTGCAATTTTGACGTATGTAAGAGGCGTAGGATGAGCTGCCTTTCGGGTATGTGAACTACTTTCCATTAACCCATCTCCTATTCAATGAGTGCTGGAGCATTGGTTACACCTATCAGGTATATCACGGTGAATATGACGATCCACACAATATCCACAAAGTGCCAGTACAACGCAGCCATGTCAACGCTGAGTCCGCCGTCTTTGGTCAGGTCCCCCTTGAAGGAGTAGCCAAAGAGAGACACCAGCCAGATGACACCCACCGTTACGTGAGCGCCGTGGAAGCCGGTCAAGGTGAAGAACGTGGTGCCGAACAGGTTTGTCTTGGGTGTAAGGCCTTCCCTGGCGAACTCCGTGAACTCAAAGACCTGGAACCCAAGGAACGTAGCACCCAAGAGGGCTGTGCAGAGTATCCATATCCTGAAGTTCCTCACATTCCCACGGCTGACACTCGAATACGCCAGCACCATCATAAGACTGCTCATAAGCAGGACGAAGGTGCTTACGGAGGTGGTCGGTATATCCAGTATTTCACCCGGGGTTGGAGTTCCCGGCAGACTCTGGCCGTAGTAGACCAGGTATGTGGCTATGAGAGAGCCGAAAAACATGCACTCAGAGCCAAGGAAAACCCAAATGAGCATCTTCCGGTTGTCGATACCGGTGCTCGTTGCAATTGTGGCGTGCTCCGCTGCCTGACTATGATGCAACTTACAGTCTCCCGCTAGCTAAGATTCCCGCCCGGCCGGTTCAGCGGCTGGTTCCAATGCCCACCCGTAAATGGCAGCGAGGGCAATGACGGCCCCCACTACGCTGACGGCGAAGCTATATATCAGTCCGTATGCCGCTATTGACAGTCCAAGTGATGCTATCAGCGGTAGATAGGAAGGGCTTGGCATGTGGATTCCACCCTGGTGTCCCTCTTCCGGGGATACTCCTGCCGGAACTTTGCCTCCATGCCCGTACTTCTCTTCCCAAAAGGCGTCCCGGCCGTGCACCGTTGGTATTGTGGCGAAGTTATACTCCGGCGGCGGTGAGGAAATCGACCACTCGAGTGTCCGTCCGTCCCAGGGATCGTTGCCGGCAATCTCGCCCTTGCGGAGACTGAGGAAGAAATTGAACAGGAAGACCAGGACAGCCACACCCAGAATCAGGCCGCCGATAGTCGACACAAAGTTCCAAATGTCCCAACCCATGTCGGACGAATAGGTGTACTGCCTGCGCGGCATGCCGTCAAGTCCAAGGAAGTGCATCGGGAAGAAGGCCAGGTTGAATCCGATCATGGTCAGCCAGAAGTTCACCTGGCCGATACGGTCGTCAAGCATTCGTCCGGTGGCTTTCGGGAACCAGTAGTATATTCCTGAGAATATGGCGAAGAGGCTGCCTCCGAACAGGACGTAGTGAATGTGGGCCACTACGAAATAGGTGTCCTGCTGCTGCGCGTCGGAAGGGGCTATGGAGTGCATCACGCCGCTCAATCCCCCGATGATGAACATGGCGATGAAGCCAACGGAGAATAGGAGCGGCGTCTTGAAGCTGATCGAGCCTCCCCACATGGTCGCTATCCAGTTGAATATCTTGACACCCGTTGGTATGGCTATGAACATGGTTGTCAGGGCAAACACGGAGTTGGCGATTGGACCAAGGCCAACGGTAAACATGTGGTGGCTCCACACGGCCCAGCCCATGAAGCCGATGATGATTCCGGAGAGTACGACCACTTCGTAGCCGAAAAGGGGCTTGCGGGAAAATGTGGGCAACACCTCGGAGACAATCCCCATAGCGGGCAGTATCAGGATATACACCTCGGGATGGCCGAAAAACCAGAACAGGTGCTGCCACAGCACGACGTCTCCTCCCGCGGCGGCATTGAAGAAGTTCATGCCGAAGGTGCGGTCGAAGTAAAGCTCAATCAGCCCAACCGTGATTACCGGAAAGGCCGTAATCAGCAGAAACGAGGTTATCAGAGTCATCCAGATGAAGACGGGCATCCTCATAAGAGTCATCCCCGGCGCCCGCATATTGATGATGGTAACGATGAAGTTGAGGGCCGCGGCCACGGAAGATATTCCAAGAACTCCAAGGCCAACTATGTAAAACTCCATGCCGTTTCCAGGGCTGAATGAGTTCGATGTCAGAGGTGCGTAGGCGAACCATCCCGTATTGGGCGACCCGCCAAGGAGCCATCCGGACTGGAGCACAATGGCCCCAAAGAGGAACAACCAGTAGCTGAACGCGTTGAGTCGTGGAAAAGCTACGTCCCTGGCGCCGATCATAAGAGGCACAATGAGGTTGAAGAACGCAGCGCTGAGTGGCATTACGCCAAGGAAAATCATGGTTAGCGCGTGCATGGTGAATAGCTGGCTGAACACCTCGGGGCTCACCACGTCCTGGCCCGCCCTGGCAAGTTGAATCCGCATGACCAGCGCTTCAAGGCCGCCAACCATGAAGAAGAAGAACGCGGTCACACCATACAGTGCCCCGATTTTCTTGTGATCGACGGTAGTGATCCAACCCCACACACCCGCTGGGTGGGTGGGCCTGCGGAATACTCCTGCTATGGACGCCATGTGTCGCCTCCGCGTTTCTCCGTTATGCATACCCCATATAGTGGGAGAGCGTGGTCTGTGAATCTTTTTTTCAAAGTGTTCAAAATATTCAACGTAGAATCTACCATTTACCTGAGACCTTGCAGGTAGGCAACAAGGTTGTCTATGTCGTCGCTGCTGAGTGCGGAGGCCGGATCGGTATATGCGCGCGCCTCTTTAGCCATTATGTTGCCGGGCTTGACCTCATTGGGGTCGCTCAGCCATTCCCTCAGATTAGCCGCGTTCATCTCCATAATCCCGGCAGCCATAGTGGTTCGACCGCCAAAATGGGTCAGGTTGGGTGCCGGATATGGAAACCCTGCTGTCGGAACGCCGGGAGTTGTACTATGGCATTGAATACAGGCCTTGCTCAAGAAGAGCCCTGCCCCCGCCGTTGCTTCCGGGGTAGCCGGCTTTGCAGCTTGGGCCAGTTGGCTTGCCGTCCAGGCCTCGAAGTCCTCCGGTGTATCAGTGATGACACGGAACCGCATCCAGGCATGGGACTCGCCGCAGAACTCGGCGCACTGGCCAAAGTACTCACCAACCTCATCGGCCCTGAACCACATGGAAGTTGTCTTACCTGGGAAGATATCCATCTTACCCGCAAGCTTTGGGACCCAGAAGCTGTGAAGGACATCCGCTGAAGTAAGTTCTACACTTACTGTCATGCCAACAGGAACGTGCAACTCATTGGCTGTAACGACTCCGGAATCCGGATACTGCACCTCCCACCACCACTGGTGGGCCGTTACGTTGATCTGCAACTGGTCTCCGGAAGGCGCGTTGGAGATGTAGAACTGGCTGATTACAGTTGGAACGGCTATTACGGCCAGCATGATAGCGGGCACGACGGTCCAACCTATCTCCAGCTTGGTGTTCCCATGCACCTGGGCTGGTATCCCCTGCCCCGGCCTTCTGCGGAAGCGGATTACGGTATATAGCAGGCCTCCGCCAACGACCACAAAGACGAACAGGGCCATCCAGAAGATTATCCAGTACAGGTCTAACTGTCTCTGAGCAACCGGTCCTTTGGCATCCAAGATGGACTGTGGATTATCTGGATTGCAGCCGACTATCAGGAGAGCGCCAAAGAGGGCCAACAGGGCAACAAAAACAGCAAGGTGGG
The DNA here is from genome assembly GCA_027622595.1 of Chloroflexota bacterium. GTDB lineage: Bacteria > Chloroflexota > Dehalococcoidia > Lucifugimonadales > UBA2985 > JASLXI01. The sequence continues at coordinate 12,615 of JAQBZZ010000026.1, read as the reverse complement.
GACGATTAAACATTACAGCAACTCTGCGCTTCAAAGGCTATCACTTAACTTCGGTGGTATTGTAAATCTGCTTACCCACAAAATAGGGGCCATCTGTGTTAAAAACGTCATAACTCTAACACGGAGGTTTTCATCTGACAAGAGGTATGTCAATCAATCCCTGGTTATTTCTAACCACTTTTGAGTATTCAACACTTTGGACAGCAGCACTTGAGCAACCCTTTACAAACGAGAGTGTCTTAAAAACATGATGCCGACATAGGAATTCCTCCTGTGATAGAATCTCAGGTATTCGTTTCAGAGATGAGCTTCATGCACCACGCGGATAGGACGGCTCTCTAAAGGACAGAACGCGTAGGAGATGAACCCCATGTGCGTGAGCAGAATCTAAGGAGTGGAGAAACGGGAGGTGCAGATGCCAGGCCCATCTTCAGACGGTTCTCCGAAAATGCTCATTCAGCATCTGACGCATAACCCCTCGGAGTACACCCGGGGTTGTGTGGCGCTGTCACTTGGGCAGGCGAAGGAGAAACGCGCTTTAGAGCCCCTGCTCCAATCACTTTCCGACCCCTCTTCCTGGGTGCGCGGCTGGTCCGCCTACGCGCTGGGCCAGCTTCAGGAGCCAAAGACCCTCCCCGCTCTCTGCAATGCTCTTGGGGATGAGGACTTCTGGGTGCGCCAGCAGGCCGCCGACGCTCTGATGCGCTTTGACAGCCGCCTTGCCGACAACGCTCTCCTCAACTCCCTGAAGCAAGAGAACCCAACTGCCAGAGTCTGGTCTCTTCACGTGATGGCCGGGCGGGGCCAATCAGACACGGCCCCGGAGACAGCTATGGACGTGGTCCCCATTCTGGAAGACGAGAGCAGGTCTGTACGACTGAGTGCCGTGCGCACCCTGTACCGTTTGGGGCAGGCCGCGGCGATTGCACCCGTGCGAATGTTCATGCACGACCCGGACGAGCACCTGAGGGGCGCAGCCGCATACGCCCTGGGAGCTCTGGAAGATAGAGAGAGCGTCTCAGCCCTCAGTCTCGCCCTCACCGACTCAAAGCCGTGGGTAAGGCGGAATGCGGCATGGTCGCTTTTGGAATTGGGAGAGGCCCTTCGCCTGGTTGCATCTATGATAAAGGACGAGGATGAGGGAGTGAGATTGTTCGCCGCGAATGCCAGGGAGCGTCTCCAACGGGAGAACGGACCCGACGGCTCCTCCTAAGCCTTTTAGCCTCGCAAGATTTATGGGGTAGAATACAGCGCTTCCCTGCCCTGCTAGCTGGGGCGCATCTGCCAGGGCGTTCCTTTTCGTTGACTGAATCCAGTGGAGTGATAGAATGGTTCACAGACGGTTGGGAGGGCGCGATGCGAATACCTGACAACATAACGCGAGACCAAATGCTCTCAGTAATCGGCCAAATGGATGCTGGAACAATCCAGGTGTCACCACACCGTCGTTCAACAGGATACTGCCTCAATCACAACGGCAGGCGCTATCGGCACTTTCCGCCCAAAGAAGTGATACGGCAGGCTAATGTCATTGCCAATGGTAACGAGCTGTGGGCTTCTTTGGGGGGCATCAAGCAAACAGCTTTTGCCAAAGTAGGGGATTTACAATCATCCCACATGGGGGTGCCCTACACCGATGAGTAGGCTAAAAGGTCTCGCATACAAGAGCAGATGGGTGAGGCTTACGGGAAACTGGCAGAGTCTGCTTATCTCGGACAGGATAGTCCATCCCCATTATTCGATATGACACAAGTAGAAGACAGTGCCACCGAGATACCCAAGGCCTATGATCCCAAAGCGGTGGAGCAGAGGCTCTACCAGTCCTGGATGGATGGAGGGTACTTTACCCCCAGGATAGACCACTCAAAAGAGCCGTTTGTTATCATCATGCCTCCCCCCAATGTGACGGGAGAGCTGCACGTGGGCCATGCTCTTCAGGCGACGCTGGCAGACATAATGGTCAGGTGGCACCGGATGATGGGCGATCCCACCCTGTGGCTTCCCGGAGCCGACCACGCCGGCATCGCAACCCAGGTGATGGTGGAGCGTATGCTGGCCCAGGAGGGCTTAACACGGCAGCAGCTTGGAAGAGAGAAATTCCTGGAACGTGTGTGGGAGTGGGTTGGACTATACGGGCACACCATTGATGAGCAGCACAAGCGTCTTGGTGCCTCCTGCGATTGGACTCGTCGTCGGTTCACTTTGGACGAAGGCCCCAGTCTAGCTGTACGTACGACTTTTTTCAACCTGTTCCAGAAGGGCCTTATTTATCGAGGTGAGCGGATTATCAACTGGTGCCCCAGATGCTCCACAGCACTCTCGGACCTGGAGGTGGAGCACCAGGACGAACAGTCGTTTCTGTATCACATCCGGTACCCCCTTGAGCAGGGCGACGGCTTTGTAATCGTGGCAACCACACGCCCTGAAACGCTCATGGGCGATACCGCCGTGGCCGTGAACCCTGAGGACGACAGGTACAAGCACCTCCTAGGGCAACGGGTGCTGCTGCCAATCCTGAACCGGCCTCTGCCGGTCATCGGCGACGAGGCTGTCGACCCGTCCTTTGGCACGGGAGCGCTGAAAATCACTCCGGGCCACGACCCCGTTGACTTTGAGGTGGGACAGCGCCACTCCTTGCCTACCATCACCGCCATGAACCTGGACGGCACCATGAACCGTGAGGCCGGGCCGTACGAGGGTATGGACCTTTTTGAGTGCAGGGAGGCCATACTGAAGGACCTTGAGAGAGAGGGGCTGCTTGAGAAGATGGAGCCCTATGCTCATTCGGTTGGGCACTGTGGGCGTTGTGCTGTAGCAGTGGAGCCTCTGGTTAGCAAGCAGTGGTTTGTCAACACTCATGGCCTTGCCGGGCCAGCAATGGACGTGGTGAACAGCGGGCAGATTAAAATGGTCCCGGAAAGGTTCAACAGGGTCTATCTCAACTGGATGGAGAACATCCGCGACTGGTGCATCAGCCGCCAGCTATGGTGGGGACACCGTATCCCTGCCTGGTACTGTCTGCAATGTTCAGAAGACTCGATCCAGGTTATCTTTGATGAACCCTTTGGCCCGGACGGCATTCAGGGCGGCCTGTACCACACGTTGAAGGAAAAGGGCTTCTCCTGGGAGGAGATCGAGTCGAAGGCCAGCCACATCTTCATAGACCTGAACACAGACCCCATAGTTTCGGTAGACCACCCTGGAAAGTGTCCGTCCTGCGGAAGCGACGACCTGTTCCAGGACCCGGACATGCTAGATACGTGGTTCTCATCGGCGCTCTGGCCCCATTCCACCCTTGGCTGGCCTGAGGACGCCGAGGATGTCGGCTACTTCTACCCCACCACCGTTATGGAAACGGGCTACGACATACTCTTCTTCTGGGTTGCTCGAATGATAATGATGGGGTTGGAAAACACGGGCGAGGTACCATTCCGACACGTGTATCTGTCCGGTCTTATAAGAGACGAGCATGGGGCGAAGATGAGCAAGACCCGCGGCAACGTCACAGACCCCATCGAGGCCATAGATACCTACGGGACCGATGCCCTCCGTTTCACTCTGACCACAGGCAATGCCCCCGGCAACGACCTGCGCCTCAGCGATGGGAAGCTGGGTGCCAGCAGAAACTTCGTAAACAAGGTGTGGAATGCAGCGCGATACGTACTAACAACCCTTGACGAAACGCAAAATACATTGGACTGGCGAGCGCCTTCGTTACAGCACCGCGAGGACCGCTGGATAGTCAGCCGCCTCAACCGTGTGACGGGGCAGGTGAATCACTTCATGGAGGAGTTCTTGTTCGGGGAAGCGCAGCGTGAGGTACACGACTTCTTCTGGAACGAGTTCTGCGACTGGTACATCGAGATGGCAAAGCTGAGGCTTCGCTCCGGGCAGGAGCCATCGCCGTTGCCTGTTCTAGTTCACGTGCTTGAGAAGAGCTTGCGGCTGATGCATCCCTTCATCCCATTCGTGACCGAGGAGATATGGCAGAGTTTCAGAGCTGGTCTGCCGCATATGGAAGACATGCCAGACTCGATAGTCATAGCGCCATACCCTACAGTAGACACCGATGCCCTGGATGAGCAGGCGGAAAGAGAAATAAAACTTCTGACGGAGGTGGTTAGAGCTATCCGAAACGTCAGAGCTGAGTTCAAGATAACGCCCAATCACCTGCTTCATAGCCTGGTGGAGATTTCGCCATCCAACACTGCTCTTGTGGAAGAGGTACAGGCCATAAAGAGCCTTGCAAGGACGGACCCTCTGGAGTTCCTGGAAGAGGGAGCGCCAAGACCGTCGGCAGATACCACGGTGTCTGCCATTCTTCCCGGTGCGACTGTGTTGGTTTCCCTGGAGGGCCTAGTTGATACCGACAAAGAGCGCACTCGTTTGCAGCAGGAGCTGCAGGAATGCCTGGATAATATGCAAAGGCTCTCCCAGAGACTGGGTAACACCGAATTCACCGGTAAGGCCCCTGAGGATGTGGTCGAACGGGAAAGAGAACGCCTTGCACGTCTGGGAGAACGGCGCGATAGGATTCAGGAGTTCCTGGCCCATTTGGCCTCATAGGGCGCGCCTGACTGATTTGGCACCCTGAAAGGAAAGTATTGGACGAACTTCTCGTTGCGGGTGTCATAGTTGTCGCCGCCTTAACCGCATCCACCCTGGCTGCCGTGGCGGGTTTTGGGGGCGCCGCCATCATGCTGCCCATTCTGGTGTGGGCCGTCGGTGTGCGTGATGCCATTCCCCTGCTGACGGTTGCACAGCTCATAGGCAATCTCTCCCGGGTCTGGTTCAACCGTGGCGAGCTATCTCTGCCCGTGGTGAAGTGGTTTGCCTTTGGGGCAGTGCCTTTGGCGATTGTAGGTGGGGTCGTGTTTGCCACGGCTCCAGCCGGTGCCCTTGTCCGAGTTCTCGGCGTCTTTTTGCTGATGACGGTGGCCTACAGACATACGGCATGGGGGAGGAACGCCCGTATTGGACTGCGCGGTTTCCTGCCGCTTGGAGCAGTCTCAAGTTTTCTGTCTGCCGTGGTCGGGAGCGTTGGCCCTATAATGGCGCCGTTCTTCCTGGCTTATGGGCTTGTCCGGGGAGCGTACATCGGGACCGAGGCACTGGCCACGGTCGTCATGCACGTGGTGAAGCTGGGTGTGTACGGTCGCTACGATTTGATGAGCCTTCGAATCCTGTTGATAGGCCTTGCTATTGGAGCCGTCATGTTCTTGGGCTCGTACATGGGCAAGCGCATCCTTAACAGGATGCCTGAGCGTGTGTTCCCATTCATAATCGAAGGTGTCCTGATAGCCGCGGGTCTCCTGTTTTTGATCAAGGGATGATTGTTGACCCGTCTTGAGGCGGTCTTGAGGAAGAGGTTTACCGTCCCTGCTCACGTAACTTCTGAAGAAAGAGTATCCCCTTCCTGGTGTCGCTGGCTACACGTTCTCCCTCGCCGTGAATCAGACGGTACTTGAACAGCCAGTAGGTGAACTCCTTGGCTTCCGTGGCGGTGAAGGCGGATGACTCTGAGTATCCCTTCTCTTCCCTGAACTGTTGGTGAAGCTCCTCCCGTTCCTGCCCGTACACGCGGCGAAATGCGCCGTCGGTAACCGCAAAAGAGGCGCGTACTCCGCCGCTATGGAGCCGCTTTCGTTCTTCCTCTTGGGCTGACTGGATGATGGCCTCTTCCACGACTACCCCGTACCAGTAGTTCAGATATGCGCTGTACTTCTCAGGTCCCAGTAGACTCTTGATCTCTTCTTCAGTCAGAGAACGGGGAAAATCCCCTGAAAAGAGCATCTCCCTCTTCTCATCTTCCGGCACAAGGTCGTCCACCTCTGCAAGTAGGCGCTCGGCCAGCAGCAGCCAGTCGAAGGCTTCCCCATCCAGGAGGTATCTGTTGTGATGCTCCTGGTACACCTCCTCTGCGAGCGTCCAGAGAGACATGGACTCAAGCAACGCGGTTACACAGTTCTTTCCCTGGGCCAGGGCATTTTTCAGATGCGCTATGGCCTGAGCGTTACTCAGTTGGTCTTTATCTGTAGTATGAGTGTCCATTAGAGTTCGGTCTCACATTTAGCGGCGAAGAAAAGAGAGAAACTCACCAACTGGTCGCGTGTTCAGTATATCCGCCGACCGGCACCAGCCTCTGCGGGCCACGGCCACGCCGAAGCGCATGGAGTCAAGGTGTTCAGTGGCATGGGCATCGGTGCTGATGATCAGTGGTACTCCAAGCTCTCTGGCTCGCATGACATGGATGTCCTTCAAGTCCAGACGCTCTGGAGAGGCGTTAATTTCCAGGGCAGTCCCGGTTTCCACGGCGGTCTTGAAAACAGCCTCTACGTCCACGTCCACGGGGTCTCTTTCCCCCAGGAGGCGGGTTGTAAGATGACCGATGATATCCACATGCGGATTGTGCATGGCCATGACTATCCTGTCCGTCATCTTCTCACGTTCCTGCCCCATGGCCGAATGCACCGATGCGACCACAATGTCAAGCTGTGCCAGTATCTCGTCCGTGTAATCAAGTGAGCCGTCCGACCGTATGTCCACCTCTGAGCCGGTCAGGATTTTTATGTCTGAAAGGCTTCTATCCAGGTCCCATATATTTTGCATGTGCTGCTTCAGACGTTCCTCGCTCAGGCCGTTGGCAATGCCTCGTCCTGCGGAGTGATCTGTGATGGCCACATACTCATATCCCTTGGCCCGAGCAGCATTCACCATTGATTCCAGTTGGTCACGACCATCGCTCTCGTTGGTATGACAGTGGAGGTCTCCTTTGATATCCTTCACCTCCACCAGGGACGGCAACTCCTGGCGGGTGGCCATATCCACCTCCCAAAGCCCTTCTCTAAGCTCAGGAGGAATGAACTGCAGGCCCAGCCGTGTATAGAACGAGCCTTCATCGGTGAACTTCTCGACGCGTCCTGTCTTCACATCTGTGATTCCATACTCGTTCAGGGAGAGGCCCATCCTGTTTGCGAATTCTCGGAGGCGTATGTTGTGCTGCTGGCTCCCCGTGAAGTACTGGATGAGAGCACCATAGCTGTCGTCATCCACCATACGCAGGTCTACCTGAAGCCCGCCGTGCACCACCACGCTGGCCTTGGTTGGCCCGTGAACCAGGACTTCCTCAACCATAGACAGCCCTACGAATGAATCGATGACCCCGGCGGGGTCGTCCGAAGTCCCCATTATATCCACGTCCCCTATGGTTTCCTGCCATCGCCGGAGGCTGCCCGCGGCATCCATCTGATGAATCCCAGGGCACGCTCTTTTGAGAGCGCTTATGACCTGCTCCGCCACGCCAAGGGCGCGGCCAATGGGAATGCGCTGGTCCTTGGTGCGCAGCGAACGGATGTGACGGAGGATGTTCTCAGCGGTCTTCTCACCCAGACGTGGCATGGTTGCCAGCCGGCCTTCCACAATCGCCTCTTCCAGGGCATCCACGGTGGATATTCCCATCTCAGTGCTGATGCGCAGGGCCGTCTTGGGGCCTATGCCTGGCACGTCCATCAGTGCCAGGATGCCATCCGGGAACTCCCCCTTCAGGTTCTCCAGGTACTCCAGTTGTCCTGTGGTTACCATCTCCTTAATCTTGCTGGAGATGGCCTCTCCGATGCCAGGGATCTGCCGCAGATCCTTCTCTTCTTTAATCATCTGTGCCAACTCAGTCGGCAAATGTTCGATGGTACGTGCGGCCCGCTGATAGGCCCGTATAGTAAACACGGACTCGCCCTTCAGCTCAAGAAGCCCTGCGATTTTCTCGAATACCTTTGATACTTCAGAGTTATTCATGGTTGTAGGTCTTTTGCGATTATTCCGACAGAACACTTACATTTGTCTATGTCATTCTGAGTCCTTCTGAGAAGGACGAAGAATCTAAGGCGTTTATCTGAGCAAAGCGATGGTCTTAGATTCTTCGGTCGCTGTGCTCCCTCAGAATGACATCAGAGCCTTGTCATTACCCTAACGTACATAACTTAAGGGGATAATCACCTGTTTCTGTGGGTGCGGGCACGCCCTGGCATGCTCTGCCTATGCTGCTACACCGTGGCACCGTTTGTACTTCTTGCCACTCCCGCAGGGACATTGGTCGTTGCGGCCCACTTTGCTTCTGCCAGCAGTATTGGCCTGCGCCTGTTTCTCTCGTGCGGCGACGGCACTTATAGGGGTTTCCATAGATTGTGGCCTCAAAGGTGAGGAAGGACTCTGAGGGCGGCGAACTCCTGACTGCCCCGTTAGCCCCACACGGAAGATGGTATGAACTATGTCGTGCTGAATGCGGCCAAGGAGGCTTTGGAACATCTGGTGGCCCTCATGCTTGAACATTACCAGCGGGTCTCGCTGCCCGTAGGCGTGGAGACCTATCCCTTGACGCAGGTTTTCCATTCCAGTGAGGTGCTGCACCCAGTGGGAGTCTATGGTTCGCAGCATCACCAGGCGCTCCAGGGTGCGCATCTCGTCCTGACCTGTCTGGTTCTCCTTCTCTTCATACAGGGCGTCGGCGAATTCCAGCAGGTAATCCTCGACCTCCTCAGGATGCATGTTTTCCATGCTGCTCTGACTCAGGTCAGGGGGCGTTGGGAATATGGTATTCAACTCTGCCAGTAGAGCATTCACGTCCCAGTTCTCACTGTTTTCGTCGGGGAGATGGTCTGCCACCAGAGCAGAGAGTTCTTTGTGTACCATCTCCTGGATATTGGCCTTCAGGTCTGCGCCCTCCAGTATCTTGTGCCGTTCGGAGTAGATGACGTCCCTGTGCATGTTGGCAACGTCGTCGTAGTCCACCAGTTGTTTGCGTATTTCAAAGTGGAAACTCTCCACCTTGGTCTGGGACGCCTCAATGGACTTGCTGACAAGGCGGTTCTCCAGGGGGATATCCTCCCCTATCCCGGCCCACTCCATAATCTTCTTTATGTTGTCGCCTCCAAAGCGGCGCATTACGTCGTCCTCCAGGGAGACGTAGAAGCGGGAACTGCCGGGGTCTCCCTGACGGCCCGAGCGGCCCCGGAGCTGGTTGTCTATGCGCCTTGACTCATGGCGCTCCGTGCCCATGATGTGCAACCCTCCAAGGGCCACCACTTTATCGTGGGACTCCTTCCACTGCTCTGGAGTGAGGTCCATGCTTGCAGGATTACCACCAAGAATTATGTCCGTGCCGCGGCCGGCCATGTTGGTAGCCACGGTGATGGCTCCCGGACGCCCCGCCTGAGCCACAATTGGGGCTTCCATCTCGTGTTGTTTGGCATTGAGCACCTGGGCGGAGATGCCGCGGCGTTTGAGGATATCGCTCAGAAGCTCCGATTTCTCAATTGATACGGTACCGACAAGGACAGGACGTCCCTGCTTGGAGAGTTCTTCCAGGTCATTGGCTATGGCCTGAAACTTGGCTTTCTCGGTGGCGTAGACCAGGTCGGACGAGTCCTGACGAATCATGGGGGTGTGGGTAGGGATTACCACCACCTCCAGCTTGTATATCTTGGATAGCTCCTCCGCCTCCGTGGCAGCGGTGCCCGTCATCCCCGCCAGTTTCTCATACATGCGGAAGTAGTTCTGAAGGGTGACTGTGGCATAGGTAACGCTCTCACGCTGCACTTTGACGCCCTCTTTTGCCTCAAGTGCCTGATGCAATCCGTCGGAGTAACGTCTGCCAGGCATTAGACGTCCGGTGAAATCATCCACGATGATCACCTCTCCGTCTTCGACCACGTACTCTGTGTCCCTGCTGTACAACTTGAGGGCTCTCAGGGCGTTCTCTATGTAGTGGGTGTAGATGTAGTTGCTTGGGTCGTACAGGTTGCCCACGTTAAGCCACTGCTCCATATTGCTCACGCCTGAGTCCGAGAGGGTAATGGAGCGGCGTTTTTCGTCTATCGTGTAGTCCTCATCCTGTTTCAGACGCGGCACCAGGCGGGCGAAGTTGGCATAGAGTTGAGTGGACTCTTCGGCGGGGCCGCTGATGATGAGGGGAGTCCGCGCCTCATCGATGAGGATGTTATCCACCTCGTCAACAATGGCGTAGTGCAGTTCCCTATGTACCCTCTGGGATATATCCACCACCATGTTGTCCCGCAGGTAGTCGAAGCCGAACTCGTTGTTTGTGCCGTATGTAATGTCTGCGGCGTAGGCGTCCCTTCTATCGGCAGGTCTCATCTTAGCCAGAGAGGCAGCTTCATTTTCCAGGGTAGGATCGTACAGGAAGGAAGCCTGGTGTTGCAGGCAGCCGACGCTGAGGCCAAGGAAGTCGTAGATAGGGCTCATCCATTGAGCGTCTCTCTTGGCCAGGTAATCGTTCACCGTCACCACGTGGACGCCGCGTCCGGTGATGGCGTTGAGATAAACGGGGAGAGTCGCGACCAGCGTCTTTCCCTCTCCTGTCTTCATCTCGGCTATCTTGCCCTGGTGGAGAACGATGCCCCCCATAAGCTGTTCGTCGAAGTGTCTCTGCCCGATGGTGCGCCTGGCGACCTCTCTCACAGTGGCAAAGGCCTCAGGCAACAGGTCGTCCAGGTCTTTGCCATCCTGGAGGGCTGCTTTGAACTCCTGTGTCTTGGCCTTGAGGGCGTCGTCGGAGAGATTCTCCCACTCTGCTCCCAGCGCGTTGATCTCATCCACCAGAGGTTGGAGTCTGTGTATGGCCTTATCGTTGGAATCGGCAAGAAAGCCGAAGACTTTGCTAAGCATTTGGCCTTGGTCTCCCCTACTTGAACATTTCTCCCACGGAGAGCCCTTCATGAATCCGATGTATGGCCTCTCCGAGCAGAGAGGCTACGGAAAGTACAGTTATCTTACCGTTGTGCTTCTCATCTGCCAGAGGAAGGGTGTCCGTCACCACCATCTCTTTTATGGGGCTTTTCTCTATACGTTCTGCTCCCGGCCCGGAGAGGACCGCGTGGGTGCTGCAGGAGTAGACATCTTTTACACCAGCTGCACGCAGGGCTTCCACGGCAGCCATGAGCGAGCCTGCGGTGTCTGTCTCATCATCGAAGGTGAGGGCCGTCTTTCCAGCCACGTCACCGATGATGTTGAGACTCTCTGAGCTATCCACGTTTCCTATACGCCGCTTTTCTATGATGGCGAGGGAAGCTCCCAGGCGTTCCGCCATGTCTCTGGCACGCTTGCTGATGCCGATATCCACGGCCACCACAACCAGGTTCTCCAGAGCCTTCTCCTGGAAGTATCTGGCCAGAATCGGCAGCCCTGTAAGCTCGTCCACCGGAATGTTGAAGAACCCCTGTATCTGCCCCGCATGAAGGTCGATGGTAAGCACCCTGTCGGCACCTGCGACACTCAGAAGGTCGGCTACCAGCCTGGCCGTGATGGGCACTCTGGGCTGGTCCTTCTTGTCCGTGCGGCCGTAAGCGTAGTAAGGTATCACCGCTGTGATACGTCCCGCGGAGGCCCGCTTGGCGGCGTCCAGCATTATCAGCAGCTCCATGATGTGATCGTTGACCGGGTAGGCAAATGGCTGGATGAGAAAAACGTCTCTCTGGCGGACGTTTTCTCCAATTTGAACAAAGGTATTGTCGTTGCTGAACTTGAAGACGTTTGATTTGCCCACAGGTATATTCAGGTACTGGCAAACATCCCTGGCCAGGGAGGCGTGGGCTGTTCCGGCGAATACTTTCAATTCATCGTGACGAAGCATTATCTCCTTCTTAACCCCCAGCTTATTTGTATTTTCCCAAGCATTGGGTCGCATAAAATGACCCAGTCCACGTATTTCTCCGCATGGGGATTATAGCATAGCTATGGAAGCTGGAAAAAGTGTGGGGAGCGCGGAGAAATGCCTTTCTGTAATCGAAAAGTGGAAACCTGCATCTGAACTAACATACGGAGGGCGTGAAGACTTTGAAGGCAACGGCCTACGGGTCACTGGTACGCTTCAGCGTGTCACAGGCATGGGATTGGTGGAGGGTCCGCCCAAGACAAAGAGCAGCCGGCGCAGCATCGCCCTTGGGCAGATGGCTATGGACATACTTAACCGCATCCGAGGGAAGCAACTGGAAATGCAGCTAGAGTACGGCGGCTTGTTCAACAACGTCGCAGGCTATGTATTCGCCGACGCACTCGGCAATCCCCTGGACTCAGACCGTGTTAGCAAGGAATTCGCCAAGGTCATCAAGCGGGCCATGCTCCCGCACATCCGCTTCCACGACCTGCGCCACTGTCACGCATCCCTGCTACTGGCCGACGGAACCAACATCAAGGCCATAAGCGAACGCTTGGGCCACAGCAAGGTATCTACAACCCTTAACATCTACTCCCACCTAATGCCCAACATCCAGGCTGCCGCCGCTGACGGGCTGGAAAGACAACTCGCAAGGCGCGGAGAAATAGTCCTTTCAGAAGTTTCGTGACCATTTCGTGACCATTTGGGAATGCAAAGGCCCCTGGAACACCGCCAGGGGCCTCATTTCGTGCCTAAAGTCTGGAGCCAGCGAGGGGATTCGAACCCTTGACCTGCGGTTTACGAATTCGCATCAGCAGGCATGGCAGGCGTGGAGTTGAAAGCAATGCTAGTTTGCCAATGTCCGTTCAGGTATTCTAACATCACCCCATGTTGCTTTCAATATTGCTTTCCACTTCCCTAGCTGACACAAAGCTGAGGACGTTCGG